>NZ_JBEOSV010000020.1:0-137579 GCF_040303245.1 Kitasatospora sp. NPDC096077
CGGGGCCGACCGGGGCCGCCGCCCCCGCCCCGCGCGGGGGGCGGGGGGCCCCCCCCGCCCCCCCCCCCGGGGCCCGGTTCAGGCGGTCAACAGGTCCTGGAGACCGCGGTCCCAGTCGATCCGGTCGTGTTCCTGCCCCGGCGGGACGAGCCGGACGGTCTCGGCCAGGAAGCCGGCCACGGCCGCCGAGGGCACCGCGAGCAGGGCGACGCCCTCGGCGCCGGCCAGCGCGATCAGCACGCGGGTGTCGTCGAACGGCGCGACGTGCACGTCCCCCTCGCCGACGGGCGCGTGCAGGCCGGCCAGCAGCAGGTCGCGGGAGAGCGACCACACCGCGTCCGGCTGGTAGGAGGTGAAGTCCAGCTCGGCCGCGTGGGGTTCGGTGTCCCGGTAGGACCAGTCGACGTCCAGGTCCCGGCTGCGCTCGTCGCCGGTCAGCAGTCGCATGGTGATCCGGGTGGTGAGACGTTCCATCGAAGGGTTCCCCTTTCCCGGGTGGTTCCGGACGGGGCGGCCGCGGGCCGTCCCGGTCCGTTCGTCGGTGGTTGTCGGTCGGCCCGTCGGGGCCGGCCGTCCGGCGCGTCACCGGTAGCGGTTCGGCTGCCCCCGATGCGGGCGCTCATGCCTCCGGATCGGTGTTCTGCCCGTCGTCCGGTCCTCCTGCTCCTCCTCGGTCCGTGGTCCTGCACCCGGTCCGGGTGCCCCGATCCCGGCCGGGCATGCGCGGACGGCGCCCGGCGGCACCGCTCCGGGGTCCGACGCGCCTTCCGGTCGGGGTCCGGCTCGGGGTCCGGCCCGGCGTACGGGTCGTTCGTTCACGCAATCCTCACAACGGCAACCGGCATGGAACCGGTCACGGCGGGTACCCGGGGACGGACCGTACGCCGAGGGGAAAGGACCGACATGGCCACGACCAGTGACGAACTCCTCCACTGCGTGACAGCCCCGGGCCCGGACGAGGCCGCGACGGTCGACGTGCCGGCCGCCCACCGCGCAGCCCGCACCGCCCACCGCACCGCCGTCCCGGAGCCCGCCGCCCACCCGGGCCTGCCCGAACTCGCCGGCGTCGAGGACCCGCGCCGGGTCGCGCCGGAGGACGCGCGCGAGCTGACCCGGACGCTGCTGGCCCGGCTGGCGACCCTGGAGGAGGGCACCCGGGCGTACTCGTACGTACGGGCCACGCTGATCGAACTCAACCTGTCGCTGGTGCGGTTCGCGATCCGCCGGGTCGGCAACCGCCGGGAGCCCGAGGAGGACCTGATCCAGGTCGGCTCGGTCGGCCTGATCAAGGCGATCGACCGCTACGACCCGGACCACGGCGCGGAGTTCGTCACCTTCGCGCTGCCGACCATCCTCGGCGAGATCCGCCGCCACTTCCGGGACGCCACCTGGGCCGTGCACGTGCCGCGCCGCCTCCAGGAACTGCGCATCACCCTGGCCAAGGCCCGGGACGTGCTGTTCCAACGGCTCGGCCGGGCGCCGACGGTGGCCGAACTGGCCGCGCACCTCGACCTCTCGCAGGAGGAGGTGATCGAGGGGCTCGCCGCCGCCAACGGCCACACCGCCGGCTCGCTGGACGCCCCGGTGACCGAGAGCGAGGAGGACCCGGGCCCGCTCGCCCAGCGGCTCGGCGCGGAGGATCCGCGCTACGACACGGTCGAGAACCTGATCGTCCTCAAGCCGCTGGTCGCCGCCCTGCCGGAACGCGACCGGCAGATCCTGTCGATGCGCTTCGGCGAGGAGCTGACCCAGTCGCAGATCGGCGCCCGCCTCGGGCTGTCCCAGATGCACGTCTCCCGTCTCCTCAGTCGCACCCTGAAGCACCTGCGCGCGGACCTCACCGCCACCTGAGCGCCGCCCGGCCACCGGGAGCATCCGCACCGCCGCGCACGCCACCCGCCGTCCTGCCGCCGGGCCGCCCCCGGCCTGGTCCCGCGCCGGGTGGCGTGCGTACGCTCGTGGAGCACACCCGTGGAGGGAACACGACGACGATGCCAGCCGAGAAGACGATGCCCGCAGAGAACGAGTCCGTGACCGTGCCGCCGACCACCGCACCCTCCGACCCCTCCTGGACGGGCGTTCCGTCCGGGCCCGACCTGGCCGTGCACACCTACACCGACAGCCGGGCGGCCGTCTGCGCCCTGGCGGGCGACCTCGACATCGAGACCCTGGCGCCGGCCCGGAGCACGCTCGACCGACTGCTGGCGGAGCGCCCGCCGCTGCTCGTCGTCGACCTCGCCCAGGTCGGCTTCTGCGACTCCTCCGGCCTCAACCTGCTGCTGCAGACCCGGATGGCGGCCGCTGCGGCGGACGTGGGCTTCCGGCTCGCCGCGCCGTCCGCCACGGTGCAGCGGCTGCTGGAACTGACCTGCACGGACAGCGTCTTCTCGCTGCACCCGACCGTCGAAGCCGCGTCCGCCGCACCCCGGTGAGCGCCGCGGCCGGGCGACGGCACGCATAATTCGGCAGTGGTCGGGAAACCGAGCAGACGACAGCGGAACGAAGCCGATCGAAGCCGAACGAAGCGGAACACAGCGCCGGAAGCGCACCGGAACCGCACCGAAACCGAGGGGAACCCGCACATGACGACCAGCCGGGCCACCCTGGACGGCGATCGGCCGGGCACCGGCCCCACCCTGCCGCCCGGCGGGCAGCGCCGGCGGCTGCACCTGGCCGGGCTGCCGAAGCCGGTCGCCCGCGCCCGGGCGTACACCGCGCAGGCCGTCGCCGACTGGTCCTGGCCGACGGGGGCCGGCACCGGGGACGACATCGTGCTGCTGGTCGCCGAACTCGTCGCCAACGCGCTGCTGCACGCCGGCGGCCCGCTGGACCTCGTCCTCGACGCCTCCGAGACCCGGCTGCGGATCGAGGTCGGCGACCGCTCGACCATGCTGCCCGAGCCGCGCCGACCGCACCGCCCCGGCCTGCCCGGCGGGCACGGGCTGTTCATCGTGCAGCGGGCCGCCAGCCGCTGGGGCGCGGTGCCGCACGACGACGGCAAGACGGTCTGGGCCGAGATCGACGCCCCGCGCCCGCCGTCCGGCGGCTGACCCACCCGAAACGTCCGCAGGTCGGGTTGACGGCGCATCGAATGGCGCACGGTCACCGGCCGACCGTTCGCCCGCGATGGGACTCTCGCCGAGGATGGGGAGGCCGACGGGCCTCCCGCTGTGCCGGGACGTCAGACCCGGAGGCACCCACCCGACGAATGAGGAGAGCCTCCGTGGTCGTGTTCGCAGGCCCGCCGAGATGGTGGCGCGGTGCCCGGTTCGCCCTGCTGGTCCCCGGGGTCGCGATAGCGCTCCTGGTCCCGTTCGCCGCGCCGAGCAGCGCCGCCGACGGCGAGGGCGGCGGCGCCGCCGCGGACGGCACGCCGCCGAAGCTGCCGGTGGCCCAGGCCTTCGACGGGGACAAACCGCTGGCCTCCGTCCAGGAGGTGACCGCCCTGTGTGCCAAGTCCGCCACGGCGTGCAGCTTCCGGATGTACGACCGGGCGCCGCGCGAGTTCGCCAGCGCCGTGCTCTCCGTCGGCAACGCGGCGATCAACTGCACGGACTCCGACATGGAGATCGACCGCACCGTCACCTTCGTGACCAGCAGTACCGACAACATCAGCGGCGAGATCTCCGGCACGGCCACCCTGGAGGGCGGGGTGGACACCACGGTCACGGCCGCGGTCGCCGCCAATGTGAAGCCGAGCATGAACAACAGCGTGAACCAGGTCGGCCCGAACAAGGACACGGGCCCGTACACCGAGGACAAGACCGGGAACACCGTCGAGTTCCCGGTCACCGTCGGCGGCTCCAACGCGCTGCACCTGGGCGCCAAGGCGACCTTCGCCGCCGCCTTCAAGGCCTCCTTCTCGCGCGAGTGGCAGGTCCAGAGCACCGAGACCACCCAGGTGACCTTCACCGTCAGCCCGGGTGACGAGCTGCAGTTCGGGGTGCTGAACGCGGCGGCCCGGACGGTCGGGGAGCTGAAGGTGAACGACAGCGGCAAGCTGATCAAGAACGTGACCGTGGACAGCCCCTCCACCGTCAACGTCAGCTCGGTGGTCGCGCAGACCTTCGCCCGGCCGGACAAGTGCCTCTCGCTGCGCCCGGGTTCGGGCAACGGGGGCAACCCGGGGCCGGGCAACCGCTCGCTCGGCGGCGGGCTGGTCGAGACCGCGCCGGAGCCGGCCGGGCGGGTGCCGGACGCCGTCTACGTCCGGACGGCGCACGGCACTTGGGAGCGGCGATGAAGCGCCGGACGGGGTACGCCGTGTCGCACCGGCCGCTGGTCCTGTCGGCGGCGCTGGCCGCCCTGCTGACGTCCGCCGGGCCCGTGGCCCTCGCCGACGACGGAGCCGACGCCCAGGGCGTGGCCCAGGCCTTCGACGGGGACACCCCGCTGCCGGACGCGCCCGGTGTCGCGCGCGGCTGCGGGAAGGACTACGGCTGCTCGTTCCGGATCCTCCCGGGGCTGACCAAGGAGCGCACCACGGCGGTGGTCTCGGCCGGGAACGCGGTGATCAACTGCACCAACAAGCCGATGACGGTGACGCGTTCGGTGGCGCTGGAGTCCAGCACCACCGACAACATCGCGGGTGAGATCTCCGGCAGCGCGACGCTGGAGGGCACCGTGGACAACACCACCAAGGTCGAGGGCAGCGCCGGCGTCAGCAACACCACCGACGTCACCCACACCGACCACGGCCCGCAGGCGGACAAGGGCCCCACCACGGACACCGTCAACGGTGCCGCGGTGAACGTCGGCGGCACGGTCTCCGGCTCCGCCGAGCTCAAGCTCAGCGCCCGGGCCAGCTTCGCGCTGGCCTTCCAGGCGAAGTACTCGCACACCTGGAAGCGGAGCGTCAGCGAGACGACGCAGGTGAAGTTCACCGTGAAGTCCGGCGACGAGCTGCAGTTCGGGGTGCTGAACGCGATGACCCGCACGGTGGGCGAGTTGAGCGTCGACGGGACCGGCAAGCTGGTCAAGAACATCGTGGTGGACAGCCCGTCCACGGTGAACGTCAGCACGGTCGTGGCGCAGACCTTCAGCGCCCTGAACTACTGCCTCACGGTGCGCCCGGGCTTCACCCCGGCTCCGGCCCCCAGCCCCAGCCCGGGCCCGGGGAACCGTACGGCGGCAGGCGGTGCCGAAGGCGGCCTGGTCGAGGTGCCGCCGGGCCACGGCGGCGACCGGCCCACCGCCCGCTACCGGCTGACGCCCGAGCGGACCTGGGCGCCGCTGACCTGAACCCGCCGTCGCCCCCGACCCGAGGCACGGGTCGGGGGCGAGGCCCGTTCACGGTAGGTAGGCGGCGCGGACGTGCTCCAGGTAGCCGTCGGGGTCCTGGTACGGCCGGTCCTGGGCCCCGGGCCGGTGCAGGTCGACCCGGCCGTCCGGGTGCAGCCGCAGGGTCGTGGTGGCCGCCCGGGGCGGGCCGTCGGGCTCGGGGGCGGTGCCGAGGACGGGCACGGCCGCCGGGAACATCGCGACCGCCTCGGCCGCCGTCGCCGCGGGCGGCCGGCCGGTGCGGTTGGCGCTGCTCACGTACAGCACCGGGTGGTCCGCGAGCAGCGGCAGCAGCGGCGTCCAGCGGGCGCCGAAGAGCAGGGTCCAGCCGTCCCGGGTGGCCGGGGCCAGCCAGTCGGGCGGTGCGGCGCCGGGGCGCAGCGGGAGCAGCAGGGTCACCCGCTCCTCGGTGAGCAGCCGGTGGGCGGCGGCGGTCAGGGCGGGGGAGAGGTCGAGGACGGGGTCGAGGTCGGTGAGGGTGCCGGGGTGGTGGGCCCAGAGGGCGACGGCCTGGTCGGCGGGGCGGCCCTTGGCGGTGTTGACGGCGCGCGGGTCGGGGCCGGCGACCACATGGGTGAGCGGCGCCGGGTTGGGCAGCACCACCGCGGTGCCGCGCCGCAGGGCGGCCCTCGCCCCTTCGAGATCGGTGATCACGCCGAGACCGCCGTCGGGCAGGCGCGCAGCCCGGTGAGGTAGGCGGCGAAGGCCGCCTCGTCGACCACCGCCCGGCCGGTGCGGTAGGCCCGCGTCTTCACCCAGGCCAGCGCGGCCCGCGCCTGCCGTTCGTCCAGCTCATGGCCGAGCCCCGCGGCGACGGCCCGGACCACCCGGACGCTGGCGAGGTGGGTGAGCACCACGCTCGGGGCGATGCCGAGCAGTTCCTCGGGGTCGAAGGGCTGGAACAGCTGCGGGTGGACGAACGGGGTGCCGGTGGAGATGGTGCCGACTCCGGTGCCCACCAGGGGAGTGGTCACGGTCAGCGGGACGCCGGTCTCCTCGGCGACCAGCCGGGCGAGCCGGGGCAGCGCGGTGAGGTCCGGGGCGGTCCACCAGGCGGGAGCGTCGGTGCCCAGCAGTCGGGCCGTCCGGGCCGGGTCGTGGGCGAGCAGGAACAGCAGTTGCTCGGTCGCGGCCATGCCGCTGCGTTCGGCGATGCCCAGCCAGGAGGCGGCCACCACCCGGACGCCGGCCCGCAGCGCCTCCAGGGTGTTGGCCAGGCCCAGGCCGAGGTCGTTGTGCAGGTGGGAGACCAGCACCACCCCGGGGTCGGCCGTCGCCCGTATTCGTCCGAACAACGCGTCCGCCTCGAAGGGGAGTTGGCAGCCGACCGTGTCGGCCAGCACGATCGTACCGGCCCCGGCGGCGGTGAGGGCGCTCGCGCCGTCGGCCAGCAGGCCGTGGTCGGCGCGGGAGGCGTCGGCCAGGCAGATGTCGACGGCGATCCGGTCGTCCAGCCCGCGGGCCTCCCGGATCAGGGCCGCCGCCGACTCCAGGGCTTCGCGGGCCGGACGGTGGGTCATGGTCCGGGCCATCGGCTCGGAGCCGGGGACCACCACCATGACCCGGGCGTGCGCGGTGCCCCGGACCGAATCGACCGCCTGTCGGACGTCCTCCGCCCGGCCCCGGCACACGGCGGCGACGCTGACCGCGCCCTCGGCCTCCACCGCGACCCGGCGCACCGCCTCGAACTCCTCGCGGCACACCGCCGGGAACCCGGCGGCGAACACCACGTGCCGGGGTCCGTCGGTGCCGAACATCCGCCCCTGTCCGCGCGCCAGCCGGACCCGGAACGCGGCCGACATCAGGGTCTTGGCCTGGGCGCCGTCCCGGGCCGATTCCTCCCAGAGCACCACCCGGCCCGCCCGCGCGGTCTCCCGTACGACGTCCTGCTCCACCGCGACCCCCGAAACCGCCCGGGCCCTCCACCGGAGGAGGGCCGTCCGGTCCGGACTCTAGGCGGCCCGGGGCGGTGGATCGGGGGAACCGTGGTTTCCGGACCGGAATTCGCGATCCCGCTTGCGAGCGAAGGCCGTTCGAAGGTAAGGGGACGGTTCAGGAGTTGAGCGGGACCGTCCTGGTCGGCACCCCGGCGGGCGGGGCGTCGACGGCCAGCAGGCGCTTGTCCGGGCCGGCGCCGTTGTCGGGGGTGCCGGCGGTCGGTCGGGCGGAGCCGCAGCGCTGGAGCTCGACGTCGGTGAGCGGGCCGGTGCGCTGGTACCAGCGGTCCGGCAGGGAGACCGCCGGGACGTCGAAGGTCGCGTCCAGCCGGTACTTGTTGCGGGCGTTGCTGAAGCTGCCCACCACCCGCTCCCGGGCCGGCTGCACCTCCAGCCAACTCACCTCGCCGGGCTGGATGGTGGGATTGACCCCCTTGGTGGCGGTGCGGCTCCAGGTGAGCGGGTTGCTGGTGGAGACGGCCGCGGTGTTGCCACCCGCCGCGCTGAACCCGGCGGCGGCCTGGGCGGCCAGGTTGGGGCGGCTCTGCGAGAGGTCGGAGCGGCTGGGGGTGAGCGGGGCGCCCTTGAGCGCGTAGTACTGGGTGAGGTTGTCGTACGGGGGCTCGGTGACCTCCAACCTGCGGTCGTCGACCACCGCGTTGCGGCTGCAGTTGATGTAGACCTCGCCGACGATCCGGGTCTGGCCGTAGTACTGGTAGGAGGAGCCCTTGTCCACGGTGAAGGTGCAGTTGGTCGCGGAGCCCTCGCAGTCGTCCACCGCGATGCCCGGCTCCAGCGGCTCGTTGCCCTTGTAGGCCTTGGGGCCGGGCAGTTGCTCCTTGCGGACCTTCTGGTCCACCGGCGCCGGGGTCTGCTTGGCGGTCACGTTGGTGATCAGCGGGCCGCAGGAGAGTGAGTCGCGCTTCTCGGCGGAGTCGAAGGAGACCATCGGGTTGTCCTCGGGGGCGTCGAAGCCGAAGGTCCGTCCGGTGGTCCAGTTGGCGGTGCCGACGGTGTCGCTGCCCTTGGTGGTGATCTGCGGATCGGGCGGGTTGCCCGGGGCGATCAGCGAGACGTTGTACTGCTGGCCGTCCTTGAGCTGTTCGGCCGTGCAGCGGCGGTCCACGCCCGGGCTGTCGTCCCAGCTCAGGGTGACGTGGGAGCCGGCCTTCACACCCCACAGCCGGGTGCGCAGGGCGAGCGCGGCGCCGTTCCAGTTGAGCGAGACGGCCTGGTACCCGGCCGGGTGCTGGGCGAGGGCCTTGCCGAAGACCACCGCGTTGTTCTCCGGCGACCAGCCGGCGTGCCCTGCGGCGGTGCCGTTGTCGGGGGCCTTGGGATCGGCGAAGGTGCCGTTGACGACGGGGACGTCCACGGTGTCGGCGGCCCGCGCGGGCGGGGCGGCGGCCAGGGCCAGGCCCGCTGCCAGCAGGGGGCATCCGGCGCGGAGTAGGAGGGCCCGCCGCATCAGCAGAGCCACCAGTCGTGCGGAGGGACGACCGTGTCGCCGGGTTTGACCCCGTCGGTCAGCGCGTTGGGCAGGGTGCACAGGTCGGAGGCGGCCTTGTTCGGGTCCTCGTCGCGGGGGACCTTGTTGAAGTCCTCCATCGCCTGGGTCTCCTTGGCGATGCCGTCGTTCTGCGCCTTGCCGTCACCGGCGACGCTCGCCAGGCAGTCCTTGTTGGTGGGCGGGCACTTGTCGATCTGGTTCTTGTTGTCGGCGACGTCCTTGCAGGAGGGGCTGCTCGCGGCGTCACCGGCGCAGGGGTCGTTGTCCTTGGACGGCTGCGGCGGGCCCAGCGGCGGGGCGGTCTGCAGGGCGGCGACGTTGGTGATCAGCGGGCCGCAGTTCGGGGTGTTGGTGGTGGTCGAGGTGAAGGTGATCTGGGGGGCGTCCTCGGCGGCGGTGAAGGAGTACGTCCGGCCGATGAACCAGTTCGGCTTGCCGGTGGGGTCGTTGGTGCTGTAGCTGCCGGCCTTGTTGGCGTCACCGGCGACCGTCACGGTGTAGGTGCGCTTGGGGTCTCCCTGCTTCACGCAGATGTCGGGGTTGTCGTCCCAGCTGAGGGTCACCGTGGCGCCGGCCCGGACGCCGCGCACCCGGGTACTGAGGGGGAACGGCTCGTTCTTCTTGGCGGTGATGGCCGCCTGGAAGCCCTTCGGGTGACCGGCGCGGTCGGCGGAGGCGATACCGCCGCCGTTCCAGTCGTCGATGCGTCCGGCGTAGGTCTGGCCGGCGGGCACCGTGGGCGAGGAGAACGTCCCGTTCGGCACCACCGCCGGTTCGGTGTCCTCCGCCCCCGCCGGGGTCGGGGCCGCCAGGGCGATGGCGCCACTGAGGGTGACGGCTAGAAGTCTGGCTCGTTGCGCTCGCAGCACGGTCTCTCCACAGAAGTCGGCGGACTTGGCGGGTAGTTGCGATCGGCGGTCCTCGGTGATCACCGGCCCCGGCGGTCCATGCTTCGGGGCCTGGTCACGGTCCGCAACAACTGACGGTCCGATAGGGCGACGGCGAACGATCCGGCTGGGCCAACAAGGTGGAAGGGTGTTCGAAAGCGCACGAGCGTGCTGATCATGGGGCAGATATGCAGATGATCCTATTTTTATGACCCGTCAGGGCCGTGCGGTCATGCTGCCGTACGGCCCGCACGCACGAGGGACACCATGTCATCCCACTCCGGATCGGCCCGCGCCCTTCGGGCCGCTGTCCTGCTGCTGGCCCTGCCGCTGCTCGCCACCTGCTCGGCCGCCGTGGCCGCCCCCGTCGGCCCGCGCCCGATGGCGCCCTGCGCCGACGGTACCCAGCACGCCCACCACCGGCCGTTGCCGCCACCCGCCCAGGTCGTGGGCGGACCGGTCCGCCGCAGCCCGGCGCGGCCCTGCCTCTGACGCCTCGCCATCCCCCGAACAGCGGCACCGGCCTGCCGCTGCCGGGCATTCCCATGCCCCTCCCCACCCGAACGTGAGGAAGAGATGCTCCTGCTGCCCCGCAAGCTCCGTCGTGTGCCCGCGACCGCCGTCCCCGCCCTGGTCGCCAGCCTGACCCTGCTCGGCTCCGTCGCCCTGCCCACCTCCGCCGCCTCCGCGTACGACCTGCGGCTGCGCTCCTGGGGGCTGAACACCAGCGGCCAGCTGGGCGACGGCACCAAGACCCAGCGGCTCACCCCGACCTCGGTGGTGGGACTCTCGGGCGCCGAGCTCACCGCCGTCGCCGCCGGGGGCACCGGCGGCTCCACCGGCTCCGGCTTCGGCCTCGCGCTGCTCGCCAACGGCACCGTCGAGTCCTGGGGCAAGAACGACAAGGGCCAGCTCGGCAACGGGGTCAACAGCACCACCGACGAGTGGGCGGTGCCCAGCCTGGTCGCCGGGCTGGGCGGGGTGGACGCGGTCGCCGCGGGCGGCGCGCACGCCCTCGCGCTGCTCAAGGACGGCACCGTGATGTCCTGGGGCCTCAACGACAAGGGCCAGCTGGGCGACGGCACCACGACCAACGCCAACCTCCCGGTGGTCGTCGCCGGGCTCGCCGACGTCAAGGCGATCGCCGCCGGTGACGCCTTCAGCATGGCGCTGCTGAAGGACGGCACGGTGAAGACCTGGGGCAACAACGACAAGGGCCAGCTCGGCATCACCGCCAAGCCGGCCAGCTCGACCACCGCCCCGCCCGCCCCGACCCCGGCCACCCGCACCAGCGCCATCGCGGTGCCCGAGCTGACCACCGTCAAGGGCATCACCGCCGGCGCCTCGCACGCCCTGGCGCTGCTCGCGGACGGCACCGTGATGTCCTGGGGTCTCAACGACAAGGGCCAGCTCGGCGACGACAGCGTGGTCAACAAGCCCTACCCGGTGCCGGTGCTGGAGCTCAAGAACGTCACCGGCCTGTCCGCGGGAGCCTCGCACAGCATCGCCCTGCTCCAGGACCGCACCCTGCGCGGGTGGGGCAACAACGCCAACGGCCAGGTCGGCGACGGCACCCTGACCCAGCGCAACACCAGCGTGCCGATCCCGGGTGTGACGGCGGCGATCGGCGTCGCCTCCGGTGCCAACCACAACCTCGCGGTGCTCTCCGACGGCACCGTCCAGTCCTGGGGCCTCAACGACAAGGGCCAGCTGGGCGACGGCACCACCACCCAGCGCCCCACCCCGGTGCAGGTGCTGGCCAAGTCCGGCAGCGTCTCCATGGTCGCGGCGCCCTCCAACGGCAGCTTCAGCCTGGCGCGCTGACCTCCCCCTCCTCCTTCAGGAAGGCAGCACATGACGAACCCCCGTACCGCGCGCCGCAGTCGGCTGCGCCCGGCGCTCGCCGCGACTGTCGCCGCGCTGACCGCGCTCGGCCTGGCGGCGATGCCGGCCGGCACCGCGCACGCCCAGGAGAAGCGGCTCAAGTCCTGGGGCAACAACCGCTCCGGCCAGCTCGGCGACGGCACCTGGACCGACTTCCGCACCACCGCCACCTCGGTCCTGGGGCTGACCAGCGCCGAGGTGGTGAAGATCGCCGCCGGTGGGTCCAGCCCCACCATCGGCCACGGGCTGGCGCTGCTGACCGACCGTACGGTCCAGTCCTGGGGCGCCAACAGCTCCGGCCAGCTCGGCGACGGCACGGTGTTCAGCCACAACGCGCCCGGCCAGGTGGTCAACCTCAACAACGCCACCGACATCGCGGCCGGCGGCCAGCACAGCCTGGCCCTGCTGGCCGACCAGACCGTGGTCGCCTGGGGCCGGAACAACTACGGCCAGCTCGGCAACGGCACCAACACCGACAGCAGCGTGCCGGTCCGGGTCGAAGGCCTCAACAAGGTGATCGCGATCGCGGCGGGCCTCAACCACAGCATCGCGCTGCGCGAGGACGGCACCGTCTGGGCCTGGGGCTACAACATCAACGGCCAGCTGGGCGACGGCACTTCGGCCAGCCGTAATGTGCCGTCCCCGGTCAGCAACCTGACCGGGGTGACCCGGATCGCGGCCGGCTGCAACCACAACCTGGCGCTGGTCGGCCCGCCGAGCGGCCCCGCCAAGCCCACCAGCGGCAACGCGGTGAAGGCCTGGGGCTACAACGCCACCGGCCAGCTCGGCGACAACAGCACCATCAACCGCTACACCCCGGTCGACACCCAGGGCATCTGGCTCGGCGGGGTCTCCCAGATCGCGGCCGGCTGCAACCACAGCCTGGCGGTCACCGACAGCGACAACAAGCTGAAGGCCTGGGGGCAGAACACCTCCGGCCAGATCGGCGACGGCACGACCGACTACCGGATCACCCCGGTGCCCGTCCCGGGGGTCACCGGCGTCCAGCTGGTGGCCGGTGGGCGCGAGCACACCATCGCCCTGCTCGGCAACAACTCGGTGCAGTCCTGGGGCAACAACGGCTCCGGTCAGCTCGGCAACGGCACCACGACGGACAGCAGCACTCCGGTGACCTCGCTCACCGCGCTGACCGGCGTGGACAAGATCGCGGCTCCGGTGGGCGGGGACTTCAGCCTGGCCAACTAGCCTGTCGGCACTCCCGGTTGCCGCTCCGGCCCCGACGGGATCTCCGTCGGGGCCGGAGCGGGTGCGGATCAGTCCTCCCCGGACCGTCCTCTGTCCGCGCCGTACCCGGACCCACGAACGGCCCGCACCGAAACGACCTGCTCGAACGTCAGGTTCCTTGTAACATCTGCGCGTTCGGACTCGGCCGTGCGGGCCGGGCGTACGGGGACAGGGGTGCGGGGCCGTGGCGGGAACCATCACGTTATGGGTGTTCGGACTGCTCTGCTTCGTCGTGGCCTTCGCGAAGGAGGCCGCGAGCGGGGCGGGGATCAGTCTGCCCGGCCCGAAGAGCGGGGGAGCCCGGGTCGGGGTGGTCGCGGTCGGGGTGCTGGCGCTGATCCTGGGGACGGCCATCAAGCCGAGCGGGGGCGAGCCCTCGACCCCGGCGGCGGGCACGGTGGCGTCCGGGTCGACCGTCGGCGGCGGGTCGAACCAGCCGGTGTCCGTACCGGCCACCCAGAACCCGGCCACCCAGAACCCGCCGCCCGCGAACCCGGCCACGCCGAGCTCGACCGAGCCGGCGGTGGCCTGGAGCGGCCAGGTCGCCATCACGATGGAGGGCGGGGCCGACTTCGACCTCACCCCGCCGGGGCGTCACCCCGGCTTCCCCCAGGGCATCTACGCGACCGGGTTCACCGACACCACGGCCGTGCTGCGGGAGGAGATCCAGCCGGAGCACGACAGTTTCGGCATCTGGACCGGCCAGGCGCCGCCCTCCGGCGCGGCCTGCGCGGACTGGGCGGCCAGCCATCCGGGTGACTCGGCGCACGTCAACGTCGGCACGACGGTCTGCCTGAAGACGCCCGGCGGGCGCACCGCGCTGATCAAGATCGACTCCATCGCCCCGGCGGACTACCAGTTGGAGGCCACGGTGACGGTCTGGGCGACCGGAAAGGCGTCCTGAGTCCGAACGCCCTGAAGTGCCGGTCCCGGGCCCGAGGGTCATGAATCGGCAATGTCCTGCGGGGCGCGCGGTGTGCTTTCCGGGCGCCCCTGGCGAGCTGATCTAGATTGCCCGACCATGACCGAAAATGTCGGAATCAGTCGTCGATCGATGCTCAAGGTGCTTCCCGCCGCCGTCCTGGTGGCGACGGCCGACGGGATCCGCTCCCCGCAGCACGCGGCCGCGGCGCCCACGGCCTTCCCGCAGCCGGCCGTCCACACCGCCCGGCGGTCGCTGCTGGAGCAGACGCTCGACGTGCGGTTCACGGACACCGTCGTCCCCGGCTACGGGACGGCCACCACCCGGACCTACAACGGCACCGTCCCCGGCCCGACCCTGCGGCTGCGCGGCGGGGACACCCTACGGCTGACCCAGGTCAACGGCCTGCCGCCGAACGGCCCCCACGACGGCGGCCACAACCGGCCGCACGGCTTCAACAGCTTCAACCTGCACACCCACGGCCTGCACGTCGACCCCTCCGGGGACGCCGACAACGTGCTCCGGGTGTTCGCCCCGCGCACCGCCGAGGAGGTCGACGCGGGCGCGCCCGAGCCGCGGTACCTGACCGTCATCGACATCCCGGAGGACCACCCGGCCGGCACCCACTGGTACCACCCGCACCTGCACGGGGCCACCTCGGTGCAGATCGTCGGCGGGATGGCCGGGGTCCTGATCGTCGAGGGCGACGTCGACGAGGTGCCCGAGATCGCGGCCGCCGCCGACCTGGTGGTCTGCGTCAACGAACTGCGGCTCAAGGACGGCAAGGTCCCCGACTTCGCCTCCGGCGGCGCCCTGGCCGCCGTCCCGCCCACCCTGACCGTGAACGGCGCGGTCAACCCCACCCTGACGCTGCGCCCGGGCGAGGTGCAGCGCTGGCGGCTGGTCTGCGCGACGGCGTTCACCGCGCTGCCGCTGCGGCTCACCGGGGACGGGTCGGACCTCACCTTCCACCAGATCGCCCAGGACGGCGTGACCTTCCCGGCCGTGGTCGCCACCGACACGGTCCGGCTGGCGATGGGCAACCGGGCCGACGTGCTGGTCCGGGGCGGCGACCCCGGCCGCTACCGGCTGCGCGCCGAGGGCGTGGCCGAGCCGCTGATGACGGTCGAGGTGACGGGCGAGCCGGTCGAACCGCCGATGGACCTGCCGAGCGCACTGCCGGCCGGCAAGCCCTTCCTGGACGAGGACGACCTCACCGACCCGGACGCCGACCGCGAGGTGGTCTTCCACGTCGACCCCGGGGTGTTCACCGGGCCGTTCCCCAACGCCTTCCGGATGCTGGGCACCCAGGCGACCCCGGCGGCCGACCCGGACGGCGACCCCGCCCGGGACCGGGCGCACGGCCTGTTCGACCCCGGCTTCGTCAACCACGTCCTGGAGCTGGACACCGTCGAACGCTGGACGCTGCGCACCGACGAGACCAAGGCGGCCTTCCACCACCCCTTCCACCTGCACACCAACCACGTCCTGGTCACCCACCGCAACGGCGAGCCGCTCGACCCACCGGTCTGGCAGGACACCGTCGACCTGGCCGGCGGCAAGCCCGGTGACACCGTCACCTTCCTGGTCCGCTACGAGGACTTCACCGGCCGGGCCGTCGCCCACTGCCACCAGCTCCAGCACGAGGACCTCGGCATGATGCAGCTCGTCGACTACGTCGAGTCCCGCCGCCCGGCCCGGGCATCCCGCCGCCCGGCACCGTAGCGCCCGGCGGCGGGACCGGCGGGGGAGCGGCCGAACTACCTCCCGGCGTGGGCCGGGGTGCGGAGGGCCGGCTCGGTCGGGGCCGGGACGGCGGCCCTGCGGGCGTGCAGGACGGCGGCGCCCAGCGGGAGCGGGGAGTGGTCCAGCAGGTGCAGCCCGGCGTCGGCGAGCAGGCGGGCGTAGTGCTCGGCGGTGCGTTCGCGGCCGCCGGTGTTGCACCTCATGTGCAGGTCCCACGCGGTGGCCAGCGAGGTCGAGCCGTCGGCGGGCAGCAGCCGTTCGACGATCAGCAGGTCGGCGTGGGCGGGCATGGCGCGGGCGATGTGGTGCAGGATCTCCCGGCAGCGCTCGTCCTCCCAGTCGTGCAGCACCCGGGACAGCAGGTAGACGTCCGCGTCCGCCGGGACGTCCGCGAAGTCGCCCGCCAGGTAGCCGCAGCGCGCGCCCAGACCGGCGGCGTCCAGCTGGCGGCGCGCCGCCTCGACGGCGTGCGGGCGCTCCAGCAGGAGCCCGTGCAGCCGCGGGTGGGCGGTCAGCAGCCGGCCGAGCAGTTCGCCGTTGCCGCCGGCGATGTCGACGACCGTCCCGGAGCCGGCCGAGGCCACGACCGGGTGGTCCGGCAGCGGGTCGAACATCCGGGCGCTGGCGGCCATGGACAGGTCGAAGAGCTCGGCGAGCTCGGGGTCCTTGGCGAAGTGGTCGAAGTGGTTCTCGCCGAAGAGGTGGTCGAAGGCGGCCTGCCCGGTGCGGACGGTGTGCTCCAGCTCCCCGAAGGAGCGGTAGAACGGGCCGCCGTACATCAGCGCCAGCGGCCGCATCGAGCCCGGGGCGTCGGCGCGCAGCAGGGCGCCGGTCGCGGTGAGCCGGTAGCCGTCCGGGTGTTGGGCGACGGCGCCCAGCATGGTGAGGTAGCGCAGCAGGGTGGCGAGGCTCTGCGGGTCGGCACCGAGGTCGCGGGCCAGGACGTCCGGGGCCGTCGAGGTGCGGGTGTCCAGGGCGTCGGGCAGGCCCAACCGGGCGGCGACGGCCAGGGCCTGGGTGGTCCAGGCGCCGGTGAGCTGGGTCAGCAGGGCTTCGGCGGGCTGCCCGGCCGGGTCCTGTCCGAGGTGGTCGGCGAGCACCGCGCGGTGGTCGCCGTGGGCGAACAGTTCGACCCGCCGGTAGCCGGTGCGGGATCCGGCCGGGGCGGTGAAGTAGAGGACGGTGGAGTCCTCGTGGGGGTTGTACCCGCCGCCGTCGGGGGTAGCGCCGTGCCGGGTGAGCAGGGCGCACAGGCCGCGCAGCGCCAGCGGCTCGGGGTGGGTGAGCTCGAAGGCGAGGTGCGCCTCGTGCTGGTGGGCGCGTTCGTGGGCGGCGAGGGCCTCCAGGTCGGAGCCGGGCGGCACGATCAGGGCGAACACCTCGACGGTGCGCCCGCCCCGCGGTCCGGGCACCGTCGGACGCAGGATGGTGACGTCGAGTTCGGCCTCGGCGCGGCCGTGCCGGCGGGCGAGTCGGCCGCGGACCACCACGCTGGGCTGCGGTTCCGCGCCGAAGTGCAGTCCGGCGGAGTCGAGTTGGGCGTGCAGGGTGGCGCGGTCCGGGGGCAGCACGAGCAGGGCGGCGTGCGAGAAGCGGCAGCTGTCGGCCAGGGCCCGGCGGTCCGGGCCGTCGAGGCCGGGCAGCAGGAGCGGGAGCAGGCTCGCGGTGTCGTGCTCCCTGACGAAGTCGGCCGTCGCGCGCAGGCGGGCGGTGTCGTCGAGGGGGGTCGTGGTCATGGGGAGGGAGTCCTCGTTCCGGTGGGCAGGGCGGTCAGATGCCGACGTAGTTCTCGGCGAACCAGTCCTGGTGGGTGCGCGAGGTGCGCAGGGATTCGACGCGGGAGCGCCGCATGGATTCGTGGAAGAACGATTCCTCTGCCGGTCCGACGGTGGGGTTCAGCAGCGGGGAGTGCAGGAGTTGGATCATCCAGTGGGCGAACTCCTGGGCCCGCCAGATGTGCTGGAGGCAGCGCTCGGAGTAGCGGTCCAGGGCCCGGGAGTCGCCGTGGGTGAGCTCGTCGACCAGTGCCTCGGCGAGGAGCTCGGCCTCCAGGACGGCGAGGTTGGCGCCCTTGGCGGCGGCGGGCGCGGGCAGGCTGGCGGCGTCCCCGGCGAGCAGGAGCGAGCCGTGCCGCAGCGGCTCGATCACATCGGACTCCAGGTCTATGACGGAGCGTTGGAGGATCCGGCCGTGGCGCAGCGGCCCGTGTTCGGCGGCGCCCATCCGGCGGTCGAGGGCCGCCCAGATCCGGTCCTCGGACCAGGCGTCGGCGGGGGTGCCGCGCTCGCACTGGAGGTAGTAGCGGGTGATGTCGGCGGTGCGGGCCATGTGGCCGGCGAAGCCGTCGGGGTGCATCGCGTAGCCGACGGCGTCCAGGCTCGGGGGCGCCTCGGCGATCAGGCCGAGCCAGCTGACGCCGTGGTCGCGCTGGTGCCGCAGGGTGCCGGCCGGGAGGGAGCGCCGGGCGGCGCCGTGGCGGCCGTCGCAGCCGGCCACGTACCGGGCCCGCCATCGGCCGGGGCGGCCCTCGGTGTCCCGCACGTCGACGGTGGGGTTCGGGCCGGCGGCGTCCCGCACGGACTGCGCCTCCGTCCCGAAGGCGATCCGGCCACCGGCCTCCAGGTAGTGGGTCAGGAGGTCGTCGACCAGGTCCTGTTGGGGGTAGACGGTGTGCAGTTCGCGGCGGCCGAGGGCGCCGTAGTCGAGTCTGAAGCTGCCGTTCTCGGTGCGGAACTCGCAGGTGCCGTGCGGCTGTCCGCGCCGGTGCAGGCCTGCGGCCAGGCCGTGGCGGTCGAGCACCCGGACGGTGTTGGCGGCCAGGAACCCGGCCCGGGCCCTGGTCTGCACATGGGCGCGGTCGGCGCGTTCGAGGACGACGCAGTCGATCCCGGCGGCGTGCAGGAGGTTCCCGAGGGTGAGTCCGGCCGGGCCGGCGCCGAGGATGACGACATCGGCGGTTTCCTCGACTGTTCGGTTTGTCTGACGTTCAGTCACAGTACGGGGAGCTTAGCTTTTGCTGGATACACGGCAAGGCCGGAATAGCTCGGACTAGTGAATAGCGTGATGATCTTCACCACTCCTTTGCCTGACCGGGAAGTTCGCCGTCCGGCCGCAGGTGACGGGCGGTACGGCGGGATGGGCGGGCCGGGCGTCGGGGGAGCGGTAGGGGAGCGACGGGCTGCTCGAAGCTGATCGAATCTGCGCACTCTTGTGCAATCTGCGAAGGCTCAACTATAAATCGATCAGCGCCACGCATGTTCGTGCAGTCCCGCGCAGGAGGACCTGATGGCCCACGTCGACGAAGAGATCGCCAGCCAGCCCGAATGCTGGCAGCGCGCCCTGGAACTGTCCCCGCGTCACCTGCCCGAGCCCGACGAACGGATCGCTGTGATCGGCTGCGGCACCTCGTTCTACATCGCCCAGGCCTACGCGGCCCTGCGCGAATCCCTCGGACTCGGCGAGACGGACGCCTACCCGGCCTCGGAGTTCCCGGCCGCCCGCCGCTACGACCGGGTGGTCGCGCTCTCCCGCTCCGGCACCACCACCGAGGTGCTGGACGCCCTCGCCCGGACCAGGGCCGCCGAGACGGTGGCGATCACCGCCGACCCGCGCACCCCGATCGGCGCCGCCGCCCGCCACCTGGTGGCGCTGGAGTTCGCCGACGAGCGGTCCGTCGTCCAGACCAGGTTCGCCACCACCGCCCTCGCCCTGCTCCGCGCCCACCTGGGCGGCGCGCCGGCCGACCTGCCCGACCAGGCCCGGGCCGCGCTCGCCGCGCCGCTGCCCGGCGCGGGACTGGAGGCCCGGCAGTTCACCTTCCTCGGGACGGGCTGGAGCTGCGGGGTGGCGAACGAGGCCGCGCTCAAGGTCCGGGAGGCCTCCGGCTCCTGGACCGAGGCCTACCCGGCCATGGAGTACCGGCACGGCCCGATCAGCGTCAGCGGCCCGGACGGGCTGGTCTGGTTCCTCGGCGAGCCGCCGGACGGACTGGTCCGGCAGGCCGAGGCGACCGGCGCCGCGGTCAGCGTGCCGCGGCTCGACCCGCTGGCCGAACTGATCCGGGTCCAGCGGCTGGCCGTCGGCCTCGCCGTGCGGCGCGGCCTCGACCCGGACCGGCCCCGCCACCTCACCCGCTCGATCGTGCTGGACCAGCCCTGACCCGCCCCGGCGGGCGTCCGTCGACCGGCCGGTCGTCGATCCGGGCTGAACTACACTCCGTCCATGCTCAAAGCTGATCGCGCCGCCAGGATCGTGTCGCACATCGCCGAGGCGGGGAGCGCGGACGTGCACACGCTCTCCGACCTGCTCGGGGTGTCGGACGCGACCGTGCGCCGGGACTTGCAGGAACTGCAGGACCAGGGGCTGCTCCAGCGCACCCGCGGCGGCGCGGTGACCGGCGCGATCAACCTGGAGATCCCGCTGCGGCACCGCGGCGACCAGCAGCAGGAGGAGAAGCGCCGGATCGCCCGGGCCGCCGCCGAACTGGTGCCGGACGGTGCCGTGGTGGGCCTCACCGGTGGCACCACCACCACCGAACTGGCCCGGGTGCTGGCCGAGCGCGGCAACCTCACCGTGGTCACCAACGCCGTCAACATCGCCGCGGAGCTGATCGTGCGCCCCGAGGTCCGGTTGGTGGTGATCGGCGGCCTCGCCCGCTCGGCCAGCTACGAACTGGTCGGCCCGGCCGCCGACCGGATGCTGGAGCAGTACCACCTCGACCTGGCCTTCATCGGGGTGGACGGCCTGACCGTGCAGCAGGGCTGCACCACCCACGACGAGATGGAGGCGCAGACCGACCGGGCCTTCCTGCGCAGCAGCGCCCACTCCGTCGTGCTCGCCGACCGGACCAAGGTCGGCCGGGTCACCTTCGCCTCGATCTGCCCGCTCTCCGAGGTCCACGACCTGGTGACGGACGCCGGACTGCCGGACGCCCAGGAGCAGGCGATCGCCGAGAGCGGCGTCCGGGTGCGCCGGGCCTGAAGCCCGTCCGGGGACAGGGCCCGTGGCCCGCACCACCGTCCCGGGACGGGAGTCCGACGACGGGTCCGGGGTCCGTACCGCCGTCCCGGGACGGGCGGTGGGACGCGGCGGGGACGGTGAAGCGTGGTGGACGGCCGCATCGCGCTCCTAGCGTGGCGAACGCCCGGTCCGGCGGCTCCGGACCGGGTGTCCGCCCGCAAGCCGCGCACCCCTGCCGGCCCCTGCCCCCGCGCCGTCAACCCGCCCGGGGGCAGGGGCCGGTCCGTTCCCTCCCGGCCCCTAAGGACCAGGTGATCCCGTATGAACGCCGTTGACCCCGCCGCCGCCTCCGTCGGCCCCGGCCGCCGCACCTTCCTGGCCGGCGCCCTCGCCGTCGGCACCGGTGCCCTGTTCGGCTCCGCGCTGACCACCGGGGTGGCCGCCGCCGCCACCGGCCCGGTGATCGCCGACACCGGCGCCTGGGGCGCCCGGCCCGCGAGCAGCCCGCTCAACTTCGTGGCGGGTGCGCCGGACAAGGTGATCGTGCACCACACCGCGACGCCCAACGTGACGGACTACTCGCAGGCCGCCGCCTTCTCGCTGGCCCGGTCGATGCAGGCCTACCAGATGGACAGCGAGCACTGGATCGACACCGGCCAGCACTTCACCGTCAGCCGCGGCGCCTACATCACGGAGGGCCGGCACAGCAGCCTGGCCACCCTGCGGGGCGGCACCCAGCACGTCGAGTCGGCCCACTGCACCGCGCAGAACACGGTGGCGATCGGCATCGAGAACGAGGGCACCTACACCACCGTCGACCCGCGCAGCGAGCAGTACGCGGCGCTGATCGACCTGATCACCTACATCTGCCAGCAGTACGGACTGCGCGCCTACCAGGTCTACGGCCACCGGGACTTCAACACCACCGAGTGCCCCGGTGACCGCCTCTACGCGCTGATCCCGCAGATCCGCCGGGACGTCGCGGCCCGGATCGGCGGGGACCCGACCGGCCCGGTCTGGCCGGTGCTCAGCAGCGGCGCCTCGGGCGAGAACGTGAAGACCCTGCAGTACCTGCTGGTCCAGCGCGGCCAGTCGCTGACCGTGGACGGCGCGTACGGGCCCGCCACCCAGGCCGCCGTCACGGCCTTCCAGAACACCACCCACGCCTCGGCCGACGGCGTCGCGGGCAACCAGACCTGGAGCCAGGCGGTGGCGCCGCTGTCCCGCGGCGCCTCCGGCAGCGCGGTGCAGGGTGTGCAGAGCCAGCTGGTGGCGCACGGCATCCAGGTGAGCGTGGACGGCGCCTTCGGCCCGGGGACTCAGGCCGGGGTGACGAGCTTCCAGTCCTCGGCCGGGCTGCCCGCCGACGGCGTGGTGGACGCCCGCACCTGGAGCCGGCTGCTCGGCTGAACCACCCGCCGGTGACCGGCCCGTCCCACCGGGGCGGGCCGGTCACCGGCCGTTCCGCACCGTCCTCCCACCGTCCTCCTCCCGGTCCTCCGACGGCCTGCCGGGGCGGCCCGCCGGGCCCGTCCCACGGCGTCCCCGGACGTCCCCGCTGCCGCCGAACCCCCTGTGGGACGGCCGGACGGCCCCGAGAGTGGGCGGCACCGCCTGATCACCCGACAGGCATCTGAGGGGATGGGATGACCGTGAAGAAAACCTCGGCCCTGCGCGGACTCGCCGCGGCCGTGCTCGCCTTCGTCGCACTGGCCCTGCTGCCGGCCCAGGCCCAGGCGACCGACAGCACGACCTGGGTCCAGCGCAACCTGGTGGGCATCGGCTACCTGGCCGCCAGCGGCGTCGACGGCTCGTACGGCCCGCAGACCACCGCCGCCGTCCGCAGCTTCCAGCACGACAACGGCCTCGACGAGGACGGCGTCTACGGCGCCCGCACCGAACTCGCCCTGCACAACAAGGTCGCCGAGGTTCAGCGGGCGGCCGGCACGGGCGCGGACGGCGCCTACGGCTCCGGCACCACGAGCTCGGTCGGCGACTGGCAGCGCAACCACAACCTGAGCGCCGACGGCATCGCCGGCCCGGCCACCATGGACGCGATGCACGTCGCCCGCACCGTGCAGATCACCGCCCAGTGGAAGTTCCCCGCCCACGGCTGGAGCGTCAGCGGCCAGTTCGGCTGCCTGGACCAGATCTACGTGCACGAGAGCGGCTGGAAGGTCTACGCCACCAACCCCTCCTCCGGTGCGTACGGCATCCCGCAGTCGCTGCCCGGCGACAAGATGGCCAGCGCCGGATCCGACTGGCAGACCAACCCGGCCACTCAGCTCCAGTGGGGCCTGGACTACATCAAGGGCCGCTACGGCGACCCGTGCTCGGCCTGGAGCTTCTGGCAGGCCCACAACTGGTACTGACGGGCCCCGTGCGGGGCCGTGACCGGTGGCGGTCCCCGGACCGGTGACCTACACCGTGTCGTGGCCGCACACGGACGGGCACCGCGCCCTCCCCACGGGGCGCGGTGCCTTTTTTCCGTCCCTCCTCGTCCTTCCGATCGGATTCCCGCCGGGTACCGCCGGGAGTTCCGGTACGACCGGTCAGATCTCCCGGCGCAGCGTCCGCCGGCCGGCGGCGGCCAGCACCCCGCCCGCCCCGACGGCCAGCGTGAACAGGACCAGCCCCCGCAGCCGGACGGCCTCCCGGCGGTGCGGACAGTCGGCGTGCGCCCCGCCGGATCCCTCCGGGTGGCCCGGTGCGCCGTCGGACGGCTGCCCGTCGTCCGGGGCTGCGCCGGCCGCGCCGACACCGGGCGTGGGGGCGCCCGGCAGGGTGAGCACGATGCGGCGGCTCTCGGCGAGTTGCCACAGTTCCAACAGCTGTTCGGCATCGCCCCCGCAGACCGACGCGATGCTCTGCACCGCGTCGCGCGGAGGGAACTGCTTGCCGTTGACCCAGCGCTCCCACGAGGACTTCGCGTAGTGGGTGCGCTCACTGAGCCGGGCGTAGGTGAGGCCCGATCCGGACTTCAGTGACTGCAGTTCGCCGGCCAGGCGGTCGGCGGGTGACGGCGTTGTGATCTCGGACGCGTGGTGGCGGCCCATGAGGTATTTCCCCGAACTTCCTCTGAGATGACCGTTGTGGTGCTCCGTGGTGCACCGGGCGCCCTCGGCTGCTCCCACCCCGTCGAGGTCTTTACCCGGACCTGAACCGGTGTTGACCTCGGGGCTACCCGGCGCGCCCAACTCTGCGCGAACGTGCACGGATCTTCGACCACCTACGCGGGATCTGAGACGACCCGCCCCGTCCCAGGGCCGCTGAGCTGCGACTTGGGACGACGGGCGGGCCACGGTTGAGACAGCGGACCCGGGCGGCGGGGGGACGGAACGGGACCGGCGCGGGACGCGATTAAACTGATCACCCGAAAGAGGATCGGTCCGTGTCTGCCGTTGACCCCCAGAGGTGCCCCCCACGATGAGTCAGTCCTGGAAGCCGCTTCCCGGGGACCTTTCGGACCCCGCGCGGCGGCTCGCCGAAGAACTGCGCGCGGTCAAGGACGCGCACGGGATCTCGCTCGCCGAACTCGGCAAGCGGACCTACCTCAGCAAGGCCTCCTGGGAGCGCTGGCTGAACGGGAAGCGCCTGATCACCGCCCAGGCGCTGGCCGGCCTGACCGCCGCGTTCGACTGCGACGCGGAGCTGCTGACCTCCCTGCTGCGGGAGGCCGAGGCGGCCGCCCGCGACGCGGGCGGGGTACCGGAGGCCGCGGCTCCGCCCGCGGCCGAGGCCCCCGCGGTCGAGGCCCCCACCGAGCCCGCGCCCGAGCCCGTTGCCGTCCCCGCCGCCGTCCCTGTCCCGCAGGCCGTCCCACAGGCCGTCCCACGGGCCGACCTCCCGGCCGCCCTCGCCCGCGCCGCCGGGTGGCGCCGGCCGCAGGCCCTGCTCGCCGTCGCGGTCGTCGCCGTGTTCGTCCTGACCGTGAGCCTCTACCTGCACGGCCTGAGCGTCGGGGGCAGCGCCGAGGCGGCGACCGGCAAACCCCCGGCCCCGACCGCGGTACCGACCGTGGACACCATGGAGGTCCTGCCCGCCCCGCTCTGCCGGGATGTCGGTTGCGTCGGCAAGGACCCGACGACCATGGGCTGCGAGGCCGACGACCGCACCCTGCTGACCGGCAACATCGGCAAGGTCGTCCTGTACGTCCACTACAGCCCGCGCTGCCGGGCGGCCTGGGCGGGCATCACCGACGGCGCCCCCGGGGACACCGCCACCATCACCACCAGCACCGGCAGGCAGGAGGGCACGGTGATCAACTGGGGCTACGACAACTACTCGAAGATGGTCGACGCCGGCGCACCGGGCATCGCCCTGCGGGTGTGCGGCCACCAGCAGGAGGGCGACGGCTGCACCGGTCTGGTCACCAACCCCGCCGCCTGGGGCGCCTCGGCGACCTCCGCCGCCCCGAGCACGGCGGCTGCGACCCCGACCCCCTGAGCGGACCCGGGTGGTCGGGCCGTCGCCCGGCCACCCGGTCATCCGGTCGTCGTCCGCTCGTCCAACGGGCCCGCCTCAGACGAAGTTCTTGTCGACGAGCATCTGCAGCACGTTCACGTGGAAGTCCGGGAAGTCCATCGGGACGATCCCGAACCGGGCCCGCTGCCCGGTCCGGGCGCTCAGATACGGGTAGACGGCACGGTCCATCAGGGTCTGCGAGCTGGTCTTCGGCCAGTAACCGCCCGCATAGCTGAGGAAGTTCACGAACATCTTCGGGTAGCCCGGGTTGAGGTAGGCCTTGTCGAACTGGGCGACGATGTCCCGGCCCTTCTCGTTCAGCGCGTCCAGACCGCCGATCTGCCAGACGTCCTGGGTGTCGAACCAGTCGTTCTGCCCGCTGGACCAGTCGATCAGGCCCCACGGGTTGGCGAAGTCGGCGAGCAGGACGACCTTGCCGCGGGCCGCGCCCAGGGTGGGCCAGCCGTAGAAGTGGAACAGGTCGCGGTAGCCGAGGCCGTCCAGGTAGTGGTTCACCCGTCGCTGGAACTCCGTGTCGTCCAGGGCCTGTCCGCCGGCGTGCTCGTTCTTCAGCCGCATCAGGACCGTTTCGCCGGGCTGCGCCCGCAGGAAGGACCGGCACTGGTCGAGCACGTCCTGGAGCCGGATGTGCTGGTAGGCGTCGGAGTGGTAGATCCCGAGCTCGTCCGGCGCCCCCTCCAGGCCGTTGCAGCGGATGTCGAGGAAGCGGACGCCCTCCTGCAACTGCTGGGGGATGCCCCAGTTCTGGGTGTGCGACCACTCGGTGCCGTACCAGGGGTTCTGGCAGCAGGAGTCGTGCGTTCCCGGCACGGTGAGGTCGAGCAGGGAGAGGCCGCCGTCCAGCCGGCCCATCCAGCTCTCGGTGGCCTGCCCGCCCGGGGTGGTCGAGCGGCCCGCGGCCCGGGCGGAGGCCGTCCCGAACAGGCCCCCGGCGGCGGCCGCACCGACGGCTCCGGCACTCCATCTGAGAAGATCACGACGTGCGACGCCCATGGTCCGGCTCCCTCTGCCCCGCGCGTGGCTGTGACGATCGACGGTTGTCAGCCCCGACACTCCTCGAACGGGCCCGCCGCGTCAACGGGTTCAGCGCCGACCTTGCCGAGCCCCGTCCGGACCGACCGCCAACCACCGGGCCGGCAGCTCGATCCGCTCGCCCCCGGGGGCGAACTCGGTGAGCGAGAGCGGACGTTCGCCGGTGGCGAGGACGGTGAGGCCGACCGTGCGGAACAGCCGGTCGAAGGCCGCGTCGGCCACCTGGGCGGGCGCGAGACCGTGGGCGAAGACCGGGCGCAGCTTCGGCGGCGGCCCGGCCGGGTCCTGGACCAGTTCCTTCAGGACGTCCTTGGCCGACTCGGTCGGCTCGACCACGAAGGCCCGGCCGCGCGCCCCGACCAGGACGGCGACGGCCTCGGCGACCGGGCCGCGGTCGGCCGGATCGCTCTGGTGGATCAGGCCGCGGACGTAGACGTTGGCGTCGCCCAGGCGCTCGTGCAGGGCGCGGACGGCGTCCGCGTCGGTGGCGTCCAGCTGGGCGAACTCGGCCCGCTGCGCCGGTTCCTGGCGCCGGGCGAGCTCGACGGCGGTCTCCGACAGGTCGACACCGAGGACCCGGCCGAAGTGCTCGGCGAGGTAGCGGGTCTGCCGGCCGTTGCCGCAGCCCAGGTCGACCAGGGGCAGCCGGGGGTCGGCCAGGTGGGGCCGGAAGAGCGCGAGGTGGGGCTCCGCGGTGATGGCCGGTTCGGCGTCCCAGACCACTTCGCCGGGCGCTTCGGGTGCCTCGCGCCAGAAGCCCTCCCAGGCTTCCCGGTACCGACTCGTCACGCTCATGGCGGGGAACCTCCCTGTTCCGCACCGTGCCGTCACGCACGGTGTCGGGACCGTGTCTACCGGTCCCCGGTCCGGGAGGGCAAGGACCCCGGGCCCGGCCTGTCGCGTGGCGACGGCGGGCCCGGGGTGCCCCGGACGGCCTTCGGCGGTACGGCCGTTGGGTTGCCCGGTCCCCGGCTCCCCGGGCTCAGCGGCCGGGGTGCCAGTCCGCTTCGAGCGCGGTGCTGCCGTCCTCGCGGGTGACGGTGTGCCAGTGGGCGTGCAGCCCGGCCGGCCGGTCGGTCGAGCGGGGCGCGCCCATCGCCCCGAGCACGGAGCTGTCCAGCGGGCTGGCGGTCAGCCGCTCCAGCACCTGGGAGAAGGCGGCGCGCAGCCCGTGGCCCCGGTGGCGCGCATCGGGCACGACGGAATGGAACGCGGCGACTACGGACATGCGACTCACCTCCGGAAGGACCTGCGGACCTGCAGGTACGGCCCTCAGCTTGCGCCGTTCCGGGCGGCTCCGGCGGGGCATTGACGGGCTGCTGACGCCTTGCTGACGAGGCCCTGACGGCCGGGCGGCGCCCCGGTGGTCCGTCCGGTCTCCGCCGGGCCGGGGCCGCTCCTCCCGGAATTGACCCGACCGGTATTCCTGCGGCGGCGGGAAATGGCCGGGGCGGGGGGCGGTGGGAAGGCATTGTCGGGCGCCGGTCGGAACCGTAGGATGCGGCCGCCCGGAAGGCGGTCCAGAGGGTGAAGTGCCTGGTGGTGGCCGTCTGATCATGCTGTCATCAAATGCCGTTCACGCCACGTCCATTGAGGGGGAGTCGGCCGCGGAACGGGCTTCCACCAGTAATTCCCCAGCCCTTGGTAAATCTTGTTCCCAGGCGGCTGCGCGGGCCGATCCGGCCGGGCATTATCGGCTCCCATGAGTCGACTCACCGCAATACCGCAGGGGGCTTTCGCGTGAAGGCCTTCCGCTTCCTCCCCGTCGTCGCGCTGGCCGTCGCCACCGCGGTGATCGGGTTGGCCACCGTCGTGCCGGCCTCGGCCACCAGCTCGCGGGTGGACCTGAACGTCCTGGTGGTCACCGACGGCAATCCCTGGGTCGAGGGGATCCGGCAGCAGCTCTCCGCCGAGGGCGTGCCGACCACCGTCATCGACCTGACCAACAGCAGCCGGGCCACCATCACCGCCGCCTTCCTGGCCGACACCCTCGCCGACGGCACCCCGCACGGGCACTTCGAGGGTGTCGTCCTGCCCAACGACGCGCCGACCCAGCTCTCCGCGACCGAGCTGAGCACCCTGGCCGGGTACGAGCAGACCTACCAGGTCCGCCAGGTGGACTCCTACGTCTGGCCCGGCGCCAACACCGGCCTGACCGCGCCGACCTGGTCCGGCTCCTTCGACGCCACCACCGCCACCGCGACCGCCTCCGCCCGGGGCGACGCCTTCCACTACCTGAACGGCCCGGTGGCCTTCGAGGGCACCGCCGGCGGCAGCGGCTCGTACGGCTACCTGCCCACCCCGCTGCCCGACAACCCGGCCACCGGCTCGCACTTCGAGCCGTTCCTGACCGAGACGATCCCCGGCACCACCACCCAGGGCACCCTCGCCGGGGTCTACACCTCGGGCGGCCGCCAGCAGTTGGTGATGACCTTCGCCTACAACTACTACCAGCAGCAGTTCCGGCTGCTGGCGCACGGCATCGTGGACTGGGTCACCAAGGGCGTCCACCTCGGCTACTGGCGCAACTACTTCTCCGCCCACATCGACGACCTGTTCAACGCCAACTCCCGGTGGAGCCAGAGCGGCCACTGCACCCCCGGCGAGGGCGACTGCGTCGGCACCGTCCCGGCGACCCAGGCGATCCGGATGACGCCCGCGGACGTCACCGCGACCGTCGCCTGGGAGCAGCAGAACAACTACACGCTGGACTTCCTGTTCAACGGCGGCCCGAGCCTGGACTACGCGCAGGCCAACGGCGGCACCGACCCGCTGACCACCGCCCTGCTGGCGAACAAGAGCAGCTTCATGTGGCTCAACCACACCTACCAGCACCCGTTCCTGGGCTGCGTGCAGAACTTCACCGTGATCCCGTGGAAGTGCCAGACCGACTCGACCGGCGCGATCCAGTACGTCGACCAGGCCACGGTCAGCAGCCAGATCCAGCAGAACATCCAGTTCGGCCAGGCCAACGGGCTGCCGTTCCGGCCGGGCGAGCTGGTCGCCGGTGAGCACTCCGGCACCGTGATGCTGCCGCAGCAGCCCAGCGACAGCCCGAACTTCCTCGCCGCGCTCAGCCAGAACAACATCCAGTGGCTCGGTGTGGACGCCTCCCGGGAGACCGGCCAGCGGCAGATCGCCTCGGCGCTCGGCGTGCCGCGGCACCCGATCAACGTCTTCTACAACGTCTCCACCCAGTCCGACGAGGTGAGCGAGTACAACTGGCTCTACACCTCCAAGGCCAACGGCGGCAGCGGCAACTGCGAGGCCAATCCCGCCACCACCACCTGCATCTCGCCGCTGGACCTCAACGCCGGCTGGGCGTCGTACGTGCTGCCGATGCAGGAGAAGATCACCCTCGGGTACGTGCTCAGCAACGACCCGCGGCCGTTCTTCATGCACCAGTCGAACCTGACGGACGACCGGCTCGCCCTGCAGACGCTGACCGGCATCCTGTCGACGTACCGCGGTTGGTACACGGCGGACACCCCGATGGTGAACCAGACGCTCACCGACGCGGGCACCACCCTGCAGCAGCAGACCGCCTGGCAGCAGACCGAGAACTCCGGCGGGGTCAGCGGCTACGTCCAGGGCGGCGTGGTCACCGTGCAGGGCCCGTCCGGCACCACCGTCCCGGTCACCGTGCCCACCGGCACCACCGTGACCGGCGGCGCCGCCTTCGGCACCACGTACGGCGGCGAGCAGTCCGCCTACACCACGCTGGGCAGCGCGCCGACCGGCCTCACCGTGGCCAGCGCCCTGTTCGGCACCGCCACCAGCGGCGCCAGCCCGACCCCGAGCACCGGGCTCGCGCTGGCCTCGTACGCGGTCGGCTCGCCGCACGAGGTGAAGCGCAGCGGCACCTCGGTGACCGTGACCGACCCGTTCGGCACCCATGTGCTGCCCAGGCTCGCCGGCAAGCCGGACGAGGAGCTGCACGTCGGCGGCACCCACCACCACCCGTTCCAGACCCCGGTGGCGCAGACCGGGAAGTAGCCCGCACCACGACCGGCGGCCGGCCGGGGGCACCCGCCCCCGGCCGGCCGCCGTCGGTTCGGTGCCCGTCGGTCTGACGGCCCCGTAGGTGCGGGCCGGCTGTCGGTGGGCCCGGTTACGCTCCCGTCGGACGGACCCTCCCGAGGGGTCGTGGCCCGCCGGTCCGGGGCCCAGTTCGTGATCTTCGGGGCGAACCACGACACTGGGGACTGGCCCGGCCGGGCGTCGTCGTGGGCGGCGCGGTTCCGACCACGCCCGTACCGTCGGGTAACGCCCGCGGGCCGCGGCTGAACCCCGCTCGGCGGGAGCCACGTTGAGCGGGACGGGACGGGACGGGGGAAAACGCGGGATGGAAGCGGACGACGAGTCCGATGTGCGGGCGTACATCGCGGCGCTGGTGGGGATGGGGGCGCCGGTGGTGCCGGGTCCGTCCGGGCTGGCGGTGCCGGCGGGCACCGCGGACGGGGTGACGGCCGTCGCCCGGCGGCTGGCGATGGCGGTGCTGCCGGACCGGCGGCACCGGACGGAGCCGACGCCGGGCCTGCTGGCGGTGGCGCGGTCGCTGGTGGTGGACGAGCACCCGTCCGCGCCGGGGTGGACGGTGGCGGAGCGGGAGCGGCTGGCCGGGTGGGTCGCGGTGCTGATCGAGCACCGGGGCGAGGACGGGGTGGAGGAGCTGGTGCGGGCGCTCAACGGCGACTGAGCCGCGGGGCGGCGCCGGGGCGGTACCGGGACGGCGCCGGGGCGGTACCGGAGTGGCACCCGACGGTCGGTCGGGTGCCGGGTGGGCGGGCGTTGGCGGATTGTTGGCAGGTCCTTGGCGGCGCCCGGCAGGCTGCTGTTGCCGCCACGGGGGAGGTCCGGCGGAAGCCCTGCCGTGTGCCCTTGCCCGACCTGAGAGGTAGCGCGTGTCGAAGCAGTCCGTCGCTCAGCCCACGCCCGTCGTCCAGCCGCCCGCCGCTCCGCCGGCCGCCCCCGCGGTGACCCCGGAGCGGGCCCCGGCCCGACCGACCCTCGACCCCGACACCCTGGCCGAGATCCACCGCCTGCACGGCGGCTACCTGCTGCGCGCCCTGATCCGGGCCACCCGGGGTGACTACGGCAAGGCCGAGGACATCCTCCAGGAGACCCTGCTGCGCGCCTGGCAGCACCCCGAGGCGCTGGCCGCCGGTCCGGAGGCGAGCCGCCCGTGGCTGTTCACCGTCGCCCGGCGGATCGCGATCGACCACTACCGGATGGCCGCCGCCCGGGCCAAGGAGGTGATCGGCGAGCAGGTCGAGGACCGCCCGCTGGTCGACGACCCGTACGAGCAGGTGGTGGTCGCCCGGGACATCGCGCTGGCGCTGCGGCGGGTGCAGAAGCACCACCGCGAGGTGCTGGTCGAGCTGCACCTGAAGGACCGCTCGGTGCTGGAGGCCTCGGTCGAGCTGGGGGTGCCGCCGGGCACGGTCAAGTCCCGCAACTTCTACGCGGTCCGGGCGATGCGGCCGGTGCTGGCGGCGGAACACGGGTACGCGCCGGTCACCGGTTGAGCGGGGTCGTGCGGGCGGCGCTCCGGCCGCCGGGCCCGGCCGCGGCGGCCGGAGCCGGTGGCCGGGCGTCCGTCACCAGTTGTCGGTCGGCCGGTCGGCGGTGCGCAGGCTGAGCGAGGCCTCCAGGCCGGCGGTCAGCTCGCTGCGGTAGCCGGCGAGTTGCTCGTGCCGACGGAAGCGTTCCAGCGCCGAGAGCAGCCGCCGGCGCATCTCCGGCGCCCGGCCGCGCGCCACCAGGTGGGCCGCGTAGGACTGTTCGGCGACGGCGTGCAGGTAGAGCAGGCCCGCCTCCTCGCAGGCGGCCAGCACCCGGTGCCAGGCGAGGTCCGCGGTGTGGTCCCGGACGGTCGGCGGCATGGCCTGCGCCTCGGTCAGCAGTGACCACAGGTGCACCTGGGTGACCGGGCGGGGCGGCAGCAGTTCGCGGGCCTCCCGGGACAGCCGCTGCGCGCCCGCCGGATCGCCGGCCGCCAGACAGACCCAGCCCTGGTGGACCAGGGCGTCGACCAGCCGCTTCCGGTTGCCCGAGGCCACGGCGAGCGTCGCGGCGGCGGCCGCCAGCCTGCGCGCCTCGGTGGTGTCCCCGAGCATCGCGGTGACCAGGCCGAGGGTGGCCAGGGCCCGCACCCGGGCCGAGTCGGCGGCGGGCCCGTCGGCGGACTCGGCGGCGGCCACCGCCCGGCGGGCCGCCTCGGCCGCCTCGTGGCGGCGTTCCAGGGCGACCAGTGCCTGCGCCCGGCAGTTGTGCAGGAAGGCGGTCGCGACCGGGTCGGCGCAGCGCTCGGCCGCCGCGAGACCGGCCTCGGCGCGGGCCAGCCAGTCGGTGAAGCGGCTGGCGCCGTAGTAGAGCGCACCGGTGGTCAGGGCGAGCCGCCAGGCCCGGTCGGGGTGGCTGACGGCGGCCCGGTCGATCAGCACCCGGATCGCGGGCTCCTCGGCGTGGAACCAGTCGAGCGCGGTGCGGATGTCCGTGGCGGGCGCGGTGCGGACCTCGACGGCGGTCGGGGCGGCCCGGTCCGGTCGGGCGGGCGCCGGGGCGTCCTCCTGTCCGGGGTCGAGATGGCCGCCGCAGTGCCGGAGCGCGGCCCGGTAGTGGTCCAGCAGCCGGGTGAGGGCGTCCTCCCGGTCCCGCTCGGGCCGTTCGGCGAGCAGGTCGGCGCCGAACAGCCGGACCAGGTCGGTGCGGTGGTACCGGCCGGGGGCGGCGCCGGTGAGCAGCTGGCGGGCGGCCAGCTCGCCGAGCGCCCGGTGGGCGGTCGCGACGTCGCCGTCGAGCAGTGCGGCGGCGGCGTGGCCGTCCACCTCGCGGCCCGGGTGGAGGGCCAGCAGGGCGAGCAGGTCGGCTGCCGTCGAGGGGAGTTGACGGTACGTCAGCATCAGCTGGTGCCGCAGGCCGGTGTCGTCGTCCAGTTCCAGGGCGGCCAACCGGGTGTGTTCGTCGGCGAGTTCGGCGACCAGTTCGGCGAGTGCCCAGTCCGGGTGGGCGGCCAGTCGGGCGGCGGCGATCCGCAGGGCGTACGGCAGGTGTTCGCAGAGCTGGACGAGCAGGCCGGCGGCCTCCGGTTCGGCCTGCAGCCGTCCGGGGGTGAGCAGGTGCTCCAGCAGGGCCAGGGCGTCGGTCTCGGGCAGCGCGGTGAGCCGCAGCAGGGTGGCGTCGTCGGTGGCGACCAGCTTCTCCAGGGAGCCGCGCGCGGTGACCACGGCGGCGCAGTCCGGCCCCTCGGGGAGCAGGTCGGTGAGCTGGTCGGCGTCGGCGGCGTCGTCCAGGACCACCAGCAGTCGGCGGCCCCTGGTGTGTTCGCGGTAGAGCGCGGCGCGGGCGGCCCGGTCGGCCGGGAGGGCGTCGGCGGGGACGCCGAGGGCGCGCAGGAAGCGGCCGAGGACGGCGGCGGGGTCGGCCGGGCCGGCCGGGTCGAGGCCGCGCAGGTCGGCGTGGAGCTGGCCGTCCGGGTAGCGCTCGGCGGCCCGGTGGGCCCAGGCGGTGACCAGGGCGCTCTTCCCGGCGCCGGCCGGGCCGACCACCAGGGCCGGTCCGTCGGAGGGCCGGTCGGGGGCGCAGGCGCGGTCCAGCCACCGGGTCTCGGCGGTGCGGCCGATCAACCGGATTCCTTGCCGGGGGAGCAGCCTGGGAGTTTGGCGAAACGGTTCTGCAGATGGTCGGACGGCGGTCGTGGCAGCGGCCGGACGGTCACCGGCCGACGTCGCACCGACCGGAGCGGCACCGACCGGAGCGGCACCGGCCGAAGCGGCACCGACCGGAGCGGCCCCGGCGGAGGCGGCACCGGACACCGGGACGGCCGCCCCCGGCGCCTCCGCCCCGTCCTCCGCCAGCACCTCGGCGAACGCCGCCCGCAGCGCGGCGCCCGGCCGGATGCCCAGTTCGCGGTCCAGCCGCAGCCGGGTCCGGTGGTAGGCGTTCAGCGCGTCCGCGGGGCGCCCGGCCTGGTGCAGACAGCGCATCAGCAGCGCCACCAGCTCCTCGCGCAGCCCGTCCCGCCGGACCCGCTGCTCCAGCACCGGCACCGCCGCCGCGCCGGTGCCCTGCCGCAGCCGCAGCCCGGCCCACCGCAGCAGTGCGGCCAGGGCGGACTGCTTCAGGTGGTCCTCCGTGGCGGCCCGCAGCGGGGTGTCGGGCAGATCGGCCAGGGCGTCGCCGCGCCACAGCCGCAGCGCCTCCTCCAGCAGGGCGATCGCCTCCCCGTCGGCACCGCGCTCCGCGCGCTCGCCGGCCAGCCCCGCCAGCCGGGTGAAGCGCAGCGCGTCCACCTCCTCGGCCGGCCCGCTCAACAGGTAGCCGCAGGCCCGGGTGTGCAGCTCGAACGGGGTGTCGGCGAGCACCTTGCGCAGCGCCGCGACGTGCCCCTGCACCGCCGCCCGGGCACTGGCCGGCGGCCGGTCCCCCCACAGCAGCTCGCAGAACTGGTCCATGCTGACCACCTGCCCCAGCTGCAGCGCGGGCAGCGCCAGGACGGCCCGCCGCTGGGACCCGGCCAGCGTGGCCAGCCCACCCGCCGCGACCTGCAGCTCCACCGGCCCGAGCAGCCGAATCCGCACCCCGTACCCCCACCTCGCCCACACCCGCGACCTGACGGCGGTCGTCGGGGGCGAGCAAGTGTAATACCCACACATGTCCGGTTCGTGATCGAACGCCCGCGCCCGGTCGGGCCGCCACCCCTACAGAGTCCGGAGCGGTCCGGGTTGGTTGCCTGGGTCCGGAAAGGCGGCTGCGGAAGAACGGGGCAGGTCCGGGACGGCGGGCCCCGGCGGGGAAGGTTGGCTGTCGCGCCGCCGGACCGGCCGGATAGCGTTCGGGCATGGACGACACTCTCGGGCGACACGTGAACGCCCGGTACGAGCGGCTGGCCCAGCGGGCCCGCGACGAACTCGCCGCCGCCGGGCTGCCGGTGGTGCCGGCCGGCCTGGACGACGGGCTGGCCGTCGGTGCGGCGGTCCGGATCAGCGCCTGGAACCAGCACTTCGGGGAGGACCCGGAGGTGCTGGTCAGCTGGTACCCGAGCGCCCTGCTGCGGAGCAGCGCGGCGGCGGACCGCGAGCCGGGCGGCGAGCCCACCGCGGCGGCCGTCCAGGGCGGCCGGGTCCAGGCGGCGATGGCCACGGCGGTGACCGAGGTCCTGTCGGCGGCCGGCTTCACCGTCCGGGACCGCGGCGACGACCACGCGCCGTTCGACGTGCTGGTCGTCGACGGCCCGGACCACCGGACGCCGCCGGTCTGGTCCGACCCCGTCCGCCGCCCGGACCGGACGGCGAGCCGGTCCGCGAAGTGAACCCCCGCCGCCGGGCCCGTCGTCCTCTCCAGTGACGGGCCACGGCGGTGCGGACCCGGGAAGGGGAACATGGAGATCGAGCTGCTCGGGCCGATGACGGTCCGGCGGGCGGACGGCACGGTGGTCACGCCCTCCGCCCCGAAACGGCGCGCGCTGCTGGCCGCGCTGGCCGTCCGGCTGAACGAGCCGGTGGCCGCCGAGGAACTGATCGAGCTGGTCTGGGACGGCGCCGCGCCGCCGACCGCGCGGGCCGCCCTCCAGGGGCACGTCGCCGCGCTGCGCCAGCAACTGGGCGACCCCCGGCCGCCCCTGGGCACCCGGGGCGGCGGGTACGTCCTGGAGGGCGACCCGGACCGGGTCGACCTGCTGCGCTTCGGGGGGCTCTGCGACCGGGCCGGGGTCCTGCTGCCCGCGGTCGCCGCCCCGCCGGGGACCGACGACCCCACCGTCGCCCTGCTGCGTACGGCCCTCGGCCTGTGGCAGGGGCCCGCGCTCGCCGACTGCGGATCCGAGCTGCTGCGCGGGCGCACCCTCCCGCACCTGACCGACCTGCGGCTGCGCGCCCTGGACCGGCTGGCCCAGAGGCTGCTGCTGGCCGGCCGCGGCGGCGAGCTGGTGGCCGAACTCACCGCGGCGGCCGACGCCCACCCGGACCGGCAGCCGCTCGCCGCCCGGCTGGTCCAGTGCCTGGAACTGGCCGGCCGCGGACCGGAGGCCCGGGCCCGGTACGAGCATGTGGTGGCCCGGCTGTCCACCCCGCCCGGCCCCGAACTACGGCTGGCGGGCGAGCAGTTGGCGCGCCACGCGCCGACCGACCGGCGCTTCGTCGGCCGCGCTGCCGAACTCGCCCGGCTGCACGAGGCGCTCGGCGTCGCGGCCCGGACCGGCGGCCCGATCCTGGTCACCGGCCCGGCCGGGGTCGGCAAGACCGGCCTGGTCCAGCACTGGGCCGCCCAGCGCTTCCCCGAGGGCGTCCTCCAGGCCGACCTGCGCGGCACCGACCCGGCCGGGCCGCTGGACAGCGCCGACGTGCTGACCGGATTCCTCACCGAACTCGGCGTCGCCCCCGAGGCCGTCCCCGCCGAACCCGAGGAACGCGCCGCCCGCTACCGCGAACTGCTCGTCGACCGCCGGATCCTGATCCTGCTGGACGATGCCGCCTCCTACCGCCAGCTCGCCCCGCTGCTGCCCGGCCGGCACCCGGCGGCGAGCACCGCCCTGGGTCCGGTCGCCGTCGTCACCAGCCGCAACCGGCTGCGCGAACTGCTGCTCCACGAGGACGCGATCGCCCTCCCGCTCGACCCGCTCGACCCGGCGGACGCCCACGCGCTGCTCGCCCGCGCCCTCGGCCCCGACCGCCCGGCCGCCGACCCGGAGACCGCCGACGCCATCGCCGCCCTCGCCGAGCACTGCGACCGCCTCCCGCTCGCCCTGCGCCTGGCCGCCGCCCGGCTGGCCGCCCGCCCCGACTGGTCACCGGCCGACCTCGCCGCCGAACTCGCCGACGAGCAGACCGGCCTCGCCGCCCTGGCCGGCCCCGGCACCGCCCGCGGCCCGATCGGCGTCGCCGCCACCCTGGACCGCACCCACCGAGCCCTGCCGCCCGCCGCCGCCCGGCTGTTCACCCTGCTGGGACTGCACCCCGGCGGGGTGATCGACACCGCCACCGCCGCCGCCCTCGCCGACCTCCGGCCCGCCGCCGCCCGCACCCTGCTGACCTCGCTCGACGCCGTCCACCTGCTGGCCGAGACCACCCCCGGCCACTACGCCCGCCGCGAGCTGGTCCGCCGCTACGCCGCCGGACAGGCCGCCGAACTGGACTGCGACGAGCGCTTCGGCGCCCTCGACCGGCTGATCGCCCACTACCTGGACCTCACCGCCCGGTGGGCCGACACCGACGACGCCGGCGGCGCCACCCCGCCGGGGGCCTGGTTCCGCCGGGAGGAGAGCGCCCTGCGCGCCGTGGTGCTCAGCGCCGAACAGTACGGCCGCACCGGCGCCGCCTGGCAACTCGCCCACCGCACCAGCCTGCTGTACGAGCTGGCGGAGGAGGGCGGCGGCCACGACCGGACCGACTGGCGGGCCGTCGCCGAGATCGGGCTGCGCGCCGCGCACACCGACCAGGACGACCCGGCCCTCGCCCGGCTGGGCACCGACCTCGCCGTCCTGCACGTCCGCCGCTCCGCCCACCGCACCGCCCTGGACCACCTGGACGCGGCGGTCGCGGCCGCCGACCGGGCCGGGGACACCCTGCTGCGCCACCACTGCCGGCGCCGGGTGGCCGCCGCCCTGGTCCGGGCCGGACAGTACGACCGGGCGCTGCCGCTGCTCACCGACCTGGTCACCGCCGCCCGCACCCCGGCTGCCGACCACCTGCTGGTGCGGGCGCTCACCGACCTCGCCGAGGCCCTGGTGCTGGCCGGCACCCCGGACCGCGCGCTCACCCACGCCGACGAGGCGGTCCGGATCGCCACCACCCCCACCGGCACCCACCGCCCGGGCGGCATCGGGGCGGTGCTCGCCACCCACGGCCGGGCCCGCGCCCTGCACGCCCTCGGCCGCCGGGACGCCGCCCTGTCCTCGGCCCGCCTCGCCGTCGCCCTCGGCCGCACCGTCGGCGACCCCGCCGTGGAGGCCCGCTCGCACGGACTGCTGGCCGACCTGCTGTCCGAGCTCGGCCGCAACACCGAGGCGGCGGAGGCCAGGAGTCGGGGTCGCGCGCTGGCCGCCGCGGGGGAGCGGTAGCGCCCCGGGCCGTGCAGCGCCCCCGGGCCGTGCAGCGCTCCCAGGCCGTGCAGCGCCGGGGGCGGGAGCCGGCCCGGTGGCACGCGGGGCGCCGCCGCCGGTGGGCGCGGGTGGCGCCGCGGATCCGCCGGACGTCAAGGCCCGCGAACACAACCGCCTGCCGTTCCGCACGCCGCAGGCGGAACTACCGGCGGTTCCGCCAGGCGGAACCGCCCACCGTCCGCCGGCGTCCCCGGTGTCCCGCCAGGCGGCGGGCGGGTGCCGGTGGCACTTCCGCCGGGGCATACTTCTGCCTGCGGGTATCTGTCCGGGCGCGTCGTCCGGCAGAACTGCGACGGAACCGCGGCAGAACCGCGGCGGCGCGAACCAGGGCGGGGCGGAGAGATGACGGTGGCGAGCGGTACGGGGGAGTTCGGCCACCTGCTGGCCGGGCACCGGGTGGCGGCGGGCCTGACCCAGGAGGACCTGTCCGCCGCGGCCGGGGTCAGCCTGCGCGCCCTCGGCGACATGGAGCGCGGCCGGACCCGGGGCCCGCAGCGGCGCACCGTCCAGGCGCTGGCCGCCGCACTGGGCCTGGACGGCGCGCAGACCGCCGGGCTGGAGCGGGCCGCGCAGTCCGGCCGCCCCCGGGGCGTCCGCCGGGTGCCGCCCCAGGTCCCGGCCGTCCGGCCGTTCGGCCAGGAGTCCGACCCGCCGCAGCCGGCCGCGGAGGCGGGCACGGAGCCGGAACCGGAGGCCGACCCGGCACCGCCCGGCGCCCTCGCCCTCCCGCGCGACCTCGCCGACTTCACCGCCCGTGAGCAGGCCTTCGCCGACCTCGCCGCGCTCACCGCGGAACAGCACCCCGCCCACCCCCGGGTGGTGCTGGTCAGCGGTCAGCCCGGCCTCGGCAAGACCGCCTTCGCCCTGCACGCCGCCCATGCCCTGGCCGAGGGCTTCCCGGACGGTCAGCTCTCCCTCGACCTCGGCGGCACGGCGGCCACCCCGCTGTCCGCCCGGGAGGCGCTCGGCCAGGTGCTGCGCGCCCTCGGGGTCGCGGACCAGGCGGTGCCCGCGGGGACGGAGGAGCGGGCCGGACTGTTCCGGGCCCTGGTGCGCGAGCGCCGGCTGGTCCTGGTGCTGGACAACGCCGCCGACGAGGGCCAGGTGCGCCCGCTGCTGCCCGGGGCCGGCCCGGCCGTGACCATCGTGACCAGCCGGCACGCGCTGCCCGGCCTGGAGGCGGTGCACCGGCTACGGCTGGACGTGCTCTCCCCGGGCGAGGCCGCCGCCCTGCTGGCCCGGATCGCCGGGCCCGAGCGGGTCCAGGCCGCGCCGGACGCCACCGCCGAACTGGCCCGGCTCTGCGGCTACCTGCCGCTGGCGCTGCGGATCGCCGGGCAGCGGCTGGTGGCCCGGCCGCAGCAGCCGGTGGCCCAGCTGGTGCGTCAGCTCGCCGCCGAGGAGAACCGCCTGGACCTGCTGGAGACCGGGGACCTCGGGGTCCGCCCGGCCTTCGAACTGTCCTACCGCCGACTGCCCGCCGAGGCCCGACTGGTGCTGCGGCGCTGCGCGTTGACCGCCGGGCAGGACTTCACCGCGGCCGTGCTGGCCCGCTACGCGGGGCTGTCGGCGGCGCGCACCGAACTGGTCCTGGAACGGCTGGTCGACGTCGGCCTGGTGCAGCCGGCCACCCCGGAGCGCTACCGGCTGCACGACCTGGTGCGGCTGTACGTGGGGGAGCGCCTCGGGCACGACGAACCGGCCGGGGCGGTGGCCGGGGCCCGGACCGAGGCCGGGCGCGGACTGCTGGGCGAGGCGGCGGGGTACGGCCTGCGGTTCGACCCGGACCATGTCGCGGCCGCGGGCGCCGACGGTTCGCCGGAGTCGCTCGCCGAGGCGGCGCGCTGGCTGGAGGACGAGCACCCGGAGTGGCTGGCCGCGCTGTACCGGGCACAACTGGAGGGCCGGCACCGGGAGGTGATCGACACCGCCGAGGCCATGCACTGGTTCTCCGACCGGCTGCTGAGCTGGGACCTCTGGGGCGAGGTGTTCCAGCTGTCGGTGGACGCGGCCCGGGCGTGCGGCGACCGGCGGGCCGAGGCGGTGCACGTGAACTACCTGGCCTGGACGTACGTCACCTGTCTGCACCGCTACCAGCGCGGCATCGAACTGGCCGGTGAGGGACTGCGGTTGGCCCGGGACCTGGGCGACCACGAGCAGCAGGGCTGGGCGCTCACCTACCTCGGCTCCGGGCTGCGGCACCTGCAGCGCCACCGGGAGGCGAGCGAGAGCTACCAGCGGGCGGCGGAGGCCTTCGGCGAGGTCGACAACCGGGCCGCGATGATCGGCCGGCTGGTGACCCTGCGCGGCGCGGCGACCTGTCTGCGCGAGCTCGGCCGGGCCGACGAGGCGGCGGACTCCCGCCGCCGGGCGCTGGCCGGCGCGCTGGAGCTGGTGGAGCACTGGTCCTCACCGCTGATGCACCTGCTGGCGGCCATGACGGCGCACGAACTCGGCCAGGACCGGGCGGCGTTGCAGCGCTGGCCGGCCGCCGAGAAGGCGTTCCGGCAGGCGCTGTTCCACTACGAGGCGATCGGGCGCCCGGACAGCATGACCAAGACGCTGACCGAGCTCGGCACCGCGCTGATCGAGCAGGGGCGGGCCGACGAGGCCCGGGAGATCCTCACCGAGGCGCTCACCGATCTGAGCGCGGACGGCCGTCCGGGCCGGGCTGCGCCGTAACGACCCGGGCCGGGCCACGCCGTAACAGCGTGACCCGGCCCGGTGCGGCGTCAGATCCGGGTGTCCTCCACGACCGGCAGCCCCTGGCCGTTCTGGTTGCCCTGGGTGCCCTGGAAGTCCCGGGCGGCCGGCGCGAAGCCGTTGCGCGGCGCGGCGGCCGGCTTCTTGCCGCAGAAGGCCGGCTCCAGGGTGTTCATCAGGCCCTGGGTGACCGAGCCGTTGTTGGAGGCGTTGGCGAAGGCCACCACCGAGCGCCGCCCGTCCGGGGTGGTGAAGGACTGGGTCTGGTAGCCCTGGACGATGCCGCCGTGCCCGTACACGTCCCCGCAGGAGAGCGAGATGCGGCGCAGGCCCAGCCCGTAGGAGATCTTGGCGGTCGGGGTGGGCAGCGCGGCCTCCATCTGGTGCAGCGAGTCGTCCGAGACCAGCCCGCCCTGGCTGCCGGCCATCAGCGCGGTGAGGAAGGTGTCGAGGTCCCCGGAGGTGGAGATGACCGCCCCGGCGCTCCACACCCAGGAGCCGTTCTGCTCGGTGGAGTCCAGCAGCGGCTTGCTGCGGTCGTCGTTGGTGAGGTAGCCGGTGATGTGCGCGCCGGCGATCCGCTGGTCGGGGACGACGAAGGAGGTCTGCTCCAGGCCGAGCGGCTCGATGATCCGGTCCCGCAGCACGTCCTGGTAGGGGCGGCCGGTGAGGTTCTCGATCGCGAGGCCCATCAGCACGAAGTCGGTGTTGGAGTAGGAGTAGCGGCTGCCCGGGGTGTACTGCTGCCCGTGCTTGACGGACATCGCGACCAGGTCGGCCGGCGCGTAGACCGTGTTGCGGATCCGGGCCTCGAAGGCGCTGGTGGTCTCCTCGCCGGCCTGCTCCAGCAGGTCGTTGGTGTGGTCGTAGATGCCGGCCCGGTGCTCCATCACCTGGCGGCCGGTCATCGTCCAGCTGTCCGGGAGGGTGCCGGCCGGGAGGTAGTCGCGGATCGGCTTGTCGAGGTCGATCCGGCCCTCCTGCGCCAGCTGCATCACGAGAACGGCCGCGAACATCTTGCTGTTGCTGCCGACCCGGAACCTCCACGAGGAGTTCATCGGGGTCCCGTCCAGGTCGGCCTTGCCGACGGTCAGCGAGCGGGTCCGGTCGCCGTTGCCGTCGTCGCCGTGGTCGCGGATGACCGCGAAGGCGCCGGGGGCGCCTGCGGCGGTGGTGGCTTGAAGCGCGCTCTGCACGCCGGCGGTGTCGGGGGTGGGCAGAGCCGCGCCGTCACGGTCGGCGGCCAGGGCGGGCACGGCCCCGGAAGCCGCCAGGACGACGGCGGCTGCGGCCACCGCGAGCGGACGCAGAAGGCTGGTCTTCGCCATGTTCCTCGGTTCTCTCTCGGGCTGACGCGGTGTCGGATCACCTCGGTCGAAGATCACTATCTCCGCTTCGGGCGGTCGGTGGCAATGTGAACCGGATCGCCCGCATCCTCCGTTGACCGGCCGTTTTGTCATGCGCACCATTCGTTTCCCGGCTCGGGGGCAAGGTTTTACCTCCCGTGGTCTACCCGCGTTGACTGCCGCGCCCGCATGCTGTTCGAGCGCTTTCGCCCGTCCCGTCCGCATCGTGCGGCCCCGGTGCGAGGCGCCCGACTTCCCCCCTTCATCGACCATGGAGTCCCCCATGACCCTGGCCACCCTCGCGCGCCGTGCCGGCGCGCTGCTGCTCGCCGGCGCCGGCCTGATATCCGCCACCGGCACCGCGCAGGCCGACGCCGTCACCGGCACCTTCTCGACGGTCGTCTTCCCGGACCAGAGCCACAGCCTGGTCGTCAGCTTCATCAACTCGGCCACCAGCTCGGTCGATGTGACGATGTACGAGCTGCGCGACACCACCGCCGTCAAGGCCCTGATCGCCCGTCAGCAGGCCGGTGTGCAGGTCCGGGTGATCCTGGACCGCAAGCACACCTCGGTCAACGGCGCCGCCTACAAGGCCCTGAGCGCGGCCGGCGTGGGCGTGACCTACTCCTCCTCGGCCTTCGTCTACACCCACCAGAAGACCGTCACGGTGGACGGCGCCAAGTCCCTGATCCTGACCGGGAACCTGGACTCCACCTACTACGACAGCAGCCGCGACTACGGCGTCTTCGACACCGACGCCAACGACGTCGCCGCGATCGAGCAGGTCTTCGCCGCCGACTACGCCCAGACCTCGATCACCCCCTCGGACGGCGACAACCTGGTCTGGTCGCCCACCGACTCCCAGGACCGCCTGCTCGCGCTGATCAACGGCGCCCAGACCTCCCTGGACGTCCAGGAGCTGGAGTTCGGCGACCCGGCCCTGGTCGACGCCCTCACCGCCGCCGCCAACCGCGGCGTCACCGTGCGTGTCGTCGGCATGAACCCGAGCTCCTACGGCAGCCAGTTCGACCAGGTCACCGCGGCCGGCGCCAAGGTCGTCACGTACTCCTCGACCACCGGCCTGTACATCCACGCCAAGGCCATCGTCGCCGACTACGGCACCTCCACCGCCAAGGTGTTCGCCGGCTCGGAGAACTTCTCCGACAACTCGCTGAACAACAACCGCGAGCTGGGCCTGATCGTCTCCGACTCCGGGGTGCTCAACACCATCGAGACGACCTTCGCCACCGACTTCTCCAACGGCGCGCCCTACTAGGCCCTGTCCGGCCCTAGGCCCCTTACCGAGCCCCTCCGGCTCCGGCACCTCTCGTTCCGGGCGGCCCCGACACCGGGGCCGCCCTCCACCCGAGGAATGGTCATGACCGCGTCCGCGAAGCCCCTGAACGACGCCCGCCCCGCCGCCGCCCGGCCCCGCTCGCGCCGCACCGCGCTCGCGATCGGTTCGGCCGTCGCCCTGCTCGCCGGTTCCGTCGGACTCTGGGCGGCCGCCGGCACCGCCCAGGCGGCCGGACTGCCCACGCCCGACCACGTCGTGGTCGTGGTGCTGGAGAACCACGCCTACAGCCAGATCATCGGCAGCAGCAGCGCCCCGTACCTCAACAAGACGCTGGCGGCGGGCGGCGCCACCCTCACCCAGTCCTACGCCATCACCCACCCCAGCGAGCCCAACTACTACGCGCTGTTCTCCGGCTCCACCCAGGGCACCGTCGACGACGGCTGCGTGACGGTCGGCGGCTTCCAGGCCCCGAACCTGGCCTCCGAGGTGACCGCCGCCGGGAAGACCTGGGCGAGCTACAACGAGTCGCTGCCGAGCCAGGGCAGCACCGTGTGCAGCAGCGGCAAGTACGCCCAGAAGCACAACCCCTGGTTCGGCTTCGGGAACGTGCCGCTCAACACCGCCCTGACCTTCGCCCAGTTCCCGGGCGACTACAGCACCCTGCCCACGGTGTCCTTCGTGGTGCCGAACCTGTGCAGCGACATGCACGACTGCTCGGTGAGCACCGGCGACACCTGGATCAAGAACAACCTCGGGGCGTACGCCACCTGGGCGCAGAGCCACAACAGCCTGCTGCTGGTCACCTTCGACGAGGACAACAGCCTCTCCGGCAACCGGATCCCGACCCTGGTCTACGGCGCCCACGTCACCCCGGGCGCGACCTCGGCCACCCGCTACAACCACTACAACGTGCTGCGCACCCTGGAGGACCTCGCCGGGGCGAGCGGCCACGCGGGCAACGCGGCCGGTGTGACGGACATCACGGGCATCTGGAACTGACCTCCCGGCGGCAGCCGGTCGCACCGACCGGCTGCCGCCGCGCGGTCGCCGGTCATCCCCCGTACACGTACCGCTTCCCCGCCTCGCGCGGCCGTCCCGCCGACGCCCGTCCGCACCCGGCCTCCCGCACCGTCTCCGCCGACCATTCGGCCACCGCCGAACCCGGAACGCCCTGGCCCCCGGGTGCGTTGACCCGCGCACGAGGATCGGCACCCCGCCCGGTCACCGGCCCGGACGGGGACGCCACGGTCCGACACCGCGGCCCGACCGGCCGCGGACGGGCCGGGCACGGGGGAGAGGACGTCGCATGGTGCGGTACGGGATCCTGGGGCCGTTCGAGGTCCGCTTCGACGGGGCGGCGGTGACGGTGCCGCGCCCGCGCCAGCGCGCGGGCCTGGCCCTGCTGCTGCTCCATGCCAACCATCCGGTCAGCATCGACCGGATGGTGGACGCCCTCTGGGGCGACGCCCCGCCGCGGACGGCCCGCGCGCAGGTGCACACCGTCGTCTCCACGCTCCGCCGGGCGCTCCCGCCGCCGGCCGCGCAGGCCCTCACCCTGGACCCGGCCGGCTACCGCCTCGCCGTCCGCGACGAGGACCTGGACACGGCGGAGTTCGGCGCCGCGTTGGCCCGGGCCCGGCGACTGGCCGACCAGGGCCGCCCGGAGGAGGCGGCCGACCGGCTCCGGCAGGCGCTGGCCCTGTGGCGCGGCGAGGCGCTGAGCGGCATCGACGCCCCGTTCGCCGCCGCGGCCCGGGCCCGCCTGGACGAAGCGCGGTTCACCGCCTACGAGTTGCTGGCCGATCTGGAACTGGCCCGCGGGCGGCACCGTGAGCTGGTGCCGGAACTGACCGCGCTCGCGGGCGAGTTCCCGGCCCGCGAGTCGATCGCCGAACGGGCCGCCGGCGCGCTCTACCGCTGCGGCCGGCAGGCCGACGCGCTCGCGGTCGTCCGGGCCACCCGGCGGGTGCTGGCCGAGGAGTACGGGCTCGACCCCGGTGAGCGGCTGCTGGAGCTGGAACGCGCGATCCTGCGGCACGAGCTGCCGGTCGACCCGCCCGCCGATCCGCCGGTCGGCCGGCCCACCCGGGCCGACGGCGCCGGACCGGACCTCCCGGACCTCCCGGACCACCCCGAGCGACCGCCGGCCCCGCCGACCCCGGCCCAACTGCCGCAGGTCACCTCGGGGTTCGTCGGCCGGCGGGAGGAGATCGACCGGCTGGCCGAGCTGTCCGCGGCCGGTTGTGACACCAGCCGGATCGTGGCGGTCACCGGTCCGGCCGGGGTCGGCAAGACCTCGCTGGTGCTGCGCTCGGCCCGGGAGCTGGCCGCCCAGTACCCGGACGGCCAGATCTTCGTCGACCTGCACGGCTACGACCGGGACGAGCACGAGTCGCCCGCCGGGGTGCTGGAACGCCTGCTGCTCGCCCTCGGCGTCCCCGGCCCGCTGATCCCGCACGACGAGGCGCTGCGCGAGGACCTCTACCGCTCGACGGTGGCCGGCCGCCGCCTGCTGGTGGTGCTGGACGACGCCCGGGACCACGAGCACGTCCGCCCGCTGCTGCCCAACTCGCCGCAGAGCTTCACCGTGGTCACCAGCCGGGGCAAGCTCGGCGGCCTGGTCGCGACCACGGGCGCGGTACCGCTGCGGCTCGGCGTCCTGTCGCCCGTGGACTCGGTCGAGGTGCTCGGCCGGATCGCCGGACGGGACCGGGTCGCCGACGCGCCGGAGGCCGCCGGGGAGCTCGCCCGGCTCTGCGGCGGACTGCCGCTGGCCCTGCGGATCTCGGCGGTCCGGCTCGCCGAGCGGCCCGAACTGCCGCTCTCCGGCCTCGCCGCGGAACTCGCCCCCGAGGACGAGCGGCTCACCGCGCTCAGCCTGCCGGACGGCGACCTGGCCGTCTCCCGGGTGCTGGAGCACAGCTACCGCCGGCTCGGCCCGGACGCCGGCCGGCTGCTGCGGCTGCTCGGCCTGCACCCGGCCGAGTCCGTCGCGGAACCCGTCGCGGCCGCCCTGTCCGGCGGGCCGGACGCCCCGCTCGGCGCCTCCGGGGCGGCCGTCCGGCCGCTGCTGCGGATCCTGGAGTCGCTTCACCTGATCGAGCCGGCCGCCGACGGCCGCTACCGGATGCACGACCTGGTCCGGCTGTACGGGCGTCAGCTCGCCGCCGAGGACCCGGCGTCCTCGGCGGCCGCCCGGGAGCGGATGTTCGACTGGTACGTCACGGTCGCCGACGCCGCCCGGCGGCTGGTCGCCCCGGCCGGGCCGCACGTCCCGGCCGAACCGCGCCACCCCTGGGCCGGCCCGTACCCGTTCGAGGACGCGATCGCGGCCCGGGCCTGGTTCCGGGCGGAGGCCGGCACCCTGCTCGCCCTCACCCGGCTCGCCGCCTCGCTCGGCGACCACCGCACGACCTGGCAGCTGGCCGTGGTGCAGCAGAACCACCTGATCGGCGGCCACGGACTCGACGCCCTGGTGGAGACCCAGCAACTCGGCGAGCACGCGGCCGTCCTGGCGGGCCACGGCCCGGCCGCCGCCGCGCTGGCGAGCAGCCTGGGCATCGCCTTCGCGATCCGGCGGGACGCCCGGGCCCGCAGGTACCTGCTGCGGGCCGTCAACGGCTTCCTCGCCCTCGGCGACCTGCGCCGCGCGGCCGGCACCTGGCTGTATCTCGGCGACCTGGACAACGGGACCGCCCACCGGTTGTGCCTCGCGGCGCTGGGTCGCCCGGTGCCGGAGGACGAGGGGTTCCTCGAACGGGCCGTCCGGGCGCGGCTCGCGGAGTCCGCCTGACCGCGCGGGGCGCGGGAAAGCCGCAGGCCGTGACGGGTGGGGCGGGCGGGTAGTCGATGGAGAGCCGGCGAGTAGGGGGACCGCTGAGGATGGTGGACACAGCCCCGCCGGGCCCGACCCGGCAGGTCTGACGGGCCACTTCGGTCCGGCACGTGACTCACCCCAAGGAGACGATCATGCAGAACGACATCACCGAGCTCGACGTCCAGGTCCAGGTCGAGGACGAGGTCGCCGCCATCGAGATCCGCATGCTCGACCGGATCGAGACCATCGGCCTCAAGTCCGCCCAGGGCTGAGCTTCGACACCCAGCGGTACCCGGTGCCGGCGGGGGCTTCCCCCGCCGGCACCTCCGCGTCACCGCCGACCGTCCGCGCCGCCGCCGACCGTCCGAGCACCGCCGCCCCCTGCGCCCGCACCGCCCGTCCACCGAACTCCCGGGGAGAGCCGCCCTGATGAGACTGCCACAGGTCAAGTTCGACCACCTGCCCTACCGCACCGAGGACGGCTCGGTGCGGATCGGCGGCGAGCTCTACGGCCTCGGGGCCGAGATCCGCGACCCGCACGGCTGGGTCTGGACGGCCCTCGGCCTGCTCGACGGCACCCGCGGCATGGAGCGGATCGTCGCCGAACTGTGCGCCGAACACCGCACGTTGACGCCCGCCGAGGCGGCCCGACTGGTCCGCGGACTGATCGGCACCGGCTACGTCGAGGACGCGGCCGGCACCGGTACCGACCTGCTCAGCGCCGCCGAACAGGACCGGTACGCCAGGAACCAGGCCTTCTTCCGCCGGACCGACCTCCGGCCCCGGGAGAACCAGTGGGACGCCCAACTGAAGCTCAAGGCCGCGAGCGTGCTGGTGCTCGGCGTCGGCGGCACCGGCAGCCACGCCGCCTGGGCGCTCGCCGCGGCCGGGGTCGGCCGGCTGCACTGCGTCGACCCGGACCGGGTCGAGGTCTCCAACCTGACCCGTCAGGTCCTGTACACCGAGGCCGACCTCGGCCGCCCCAAGGCGGAGGTCGCCGCCGAGCGGCTGCGCGCCGTCAACTCCGGCATCGAGGTCACCCACGACCTCCGCACGGTGGACGGTCGGGCCGCGCTCGCCGACCTGGTCACCGGCCACGACGCCCTCGCCCTGTGCGCGGACGAGCCGGACAGCGAGACCATCCGGGGCTGGGCCTCCGAGGTCTGCGCCGAGACCGGCGTCCCCTGGGTCGGCGGCGGCTACAACGGCCCGTTCGTCTCCGTGGGCACCTTCACCCGGGAGGGTCCCTGCTTCCAGTGCGTCGCCGCCGGCGAGGAGGCCAAGCTGTCGGCCGGACCGCCGCCCAGACTCGGCGGCGAGGGCGTGCTCTCGGCCTCCGCCGGGATCTCCGGCAACCTCGTCGCCTACGAGGTGATCGCCCTGCTCACCGGGACCTCCCGACTGGCCCCGGGCTACATGCGGACGGTCAACCTGATCGCCCCGGACGACCAGCCGCTGGTCCGCCACGAGCGCCGGCCCGACTGCCCAAACTGCCGTGACTGAGGCGGTCCGGGACGACGCCCGGGTGGTCTTCCACCCGCTCGGCATGCGCGAGGACGCCGGGGAGTGGATCGTCGGCCGGGCCGACACCGGCGACTTCGTGGCGCTGCCGTCCGAGGGCGTCCAGGCGATCCGCCTGCTCCGGTCCGGGCTGACGGTGGCCGAGACGGCCGCGCGGATCCGCCGGGACACCGGACGCCGGCTGGCGGTCGCCTCCTTCGTGACCTCCCTGACGGCGCTGGGCTTCGTCCGCTCGGTGGACGGCCGTGCGGTGGACTCCGCCCCGCCGGTGCGGTCCAGCCTGCCGTGGATCCGCACCGAGCACGTCCGCTGGCTGCTCAGCCCGGTCGTCCCGGTGCTCCTGCTCGCGGTCGCGGCGGCGGCCGCCGTGGTGCTGGCCGTGCGGCCGGAACTGCGGCCGAGCTGGCACGACCTGGTCTGGAGCGACCGCGGCACCTTCGTGCTCGCCGGACAGGCCGCGCTCACCTGGGCACTGCTCTACGTCCACGAGCTGTCCCATCTGCTGACCGCCCGCGCGGCCGGGGTGCCGGGGACGATCCGGCTGGGCACCCGGCTGCAGTTCCTGGTGATGCAGACCGACGTCTCCGGCATCTGGCAGTGCACCCGGCGGGTGCGCTGCACGGTCTACCTCTCCGGCATGGTCCTGGACCTCGCGACCGCGGGCGGCTGTGTGCTGATCCAGGCCGGCACCGGCCCGAACCGGCTGCTGTCCCTGCTCGCGCTCAGCAAACTGCTCGCGGTGGCCGTCGAGTTGATGGTCTTCATGCGGACCGACGTCTACTTCCTGCTCCAGGACCTGCTCTCCTGCCGCAACCTCTACCGGGACGCGGGGGCCTACTGCCGCCACCTCGCGGCCCGCTGTCTGGGCCGGCCCGGCCCCGACCCGCTGGCCGCCCTGCGGCCGAGGGAGCGGCGCATCGTGCGCGGGTACGCGGTGCTGATGGTGCTGGGCACCCTCGGCTCGCTGCTGCTCGGCTACCTGGTCTTCGCCGAGGTGACCCTGGTGCTCCTCACCCGGGCCCTGCACACCCTCGGCGGTCCGGCCGACCCGCTCTCCCTCGCCGACGCGGTCGCCACGGTCGTCGCCCTGGTCGCCACCCAGGGCCTGTGGGTGCGGGCCTGGTGGCGCCGGCACGGCCCGAAGGTCCGGCCCGCGCTGCGGTCCCTGCTCCGGCATTCCGGGACGGCGGCGAGCCCCGGAGCCGAGCGGTAGCGCCGCCCGCCGTCCGTCGCCCGTTGTCGTGATCCGGCGCTCGACCGGGAGGGCGCCCGACTGGTATCGATAGGGGCGTGCGATTCGAACTGGTGCCGATGCCGGACGAGGTGGGGGAACGCCCCCGGGATGAGCGCGGCTACCCGGTGCCGGCGATCACCCCCTGGCAGGACGGGCAGCCGCAGTTCGCGCTGACCGACCACGGGCGCAGCGCCGACTGCGCGTTGGAGCGCAAGTGCTCGGTGTGCGGGGGGTTCATGCCGCGCGGCCCGGTGTGGCGGGTGGTCGGGCCGTCCGAGAGCGCCGCGATGGCGGAGGCGCTGGCGGCGGGGCGCCCGTACCGCAACGGTGCCCCGACCCTGGAGGGGCCGGGGCACCGCGCCTGCATGCTCTACGCCGCGATGGTGTGCCCGTACCTGGCCCGGCCCAACGCGCGCCGGAAGGTGACCGCCGCCGAGGCGCCGGACGGGCTGACCGCCGCCGCCGTCCGTGGCGCGGCGCGCGGCGGGACGGGGGCGGTGGTCGGGTTCGGCGACTACGAGTACGCGGTCACCGGGACCCGGGTGCTGTTCCGCTTCCTCGACCTGGTCGAGTTCCTGCCGCACGAGTCGGCGGACGAGCACCTCGCCGAGCTGCGTGCCGAGTTGGCCCGGGCGGCCGGAGCGGAGCAGCCGTGACTCACGGCCGGTAGGAGGGCAGGCCCTTGATGGTGGAGACCTGGGTCGGTGCCGCCGAGCCGTCGGCCGGCACGGTGCTGACGCCGTCCGGGGTGCGGGCCGCGAGGGTCTTGCCGTCGGGGGACCAGGCCGGCTCGGTGTAGTCCGTGGTGGCCGAGGGGGTGAGGTCCTTCTCGGCCTTCTGGGTGTAGTCGGTGGACCGGCTGAACAGGTGGTCGTGGCCGTTCACCGAGCGGACGAAGACGATGTGGTCGCCGTCCGGGGACAGGGCCGGCTGGGAGCCCTTGCCGATGTCGTGGGTGTTCGGGCGGATGTAGTCGTCGTAGACGTACACCTCGTTCGCCGGGGTGTTGGCGTAGGCGATGCTGCCCTGCCGGCCGCCCGCGTTGGCCCAGGTGTTGCCGGTCTTCGGCGGCTGCGGGATGCCGTTGTCGGTGCCGCCCTCGGAGCTGCTCGGGGTGATCACCTGCGGGGTGCCGCCCTTGGCCGGGATGCTCTCCAGCTGCAGCACGCCGCCCTTGCTGGAGGCGAACACGATGTTGTTGAAGCGCTCGGCGCCGCCGGGCACGCCGTCCCCGTTGAGCTCCTTGGTGGCGTGCTGCCAGGTCGGGTGGGACCAGGCGTCGCCGCTGGGGGCCTTGGCGAGGGTGGACTTGGCGCTGCCGTCCGGGTCGGCGGTGACCAGGTTGCCGTCGCCGTCGACGAAGACGACCTTCTTGCCGTCGGGGGACCAGGCGAGGTCGCGGACCACCGTGCCGAAGTCCACGGTGGCGCCGTTCATCGCGACGGTCTTGGTGCCCGTGCTGATGGTCAGGTGGTTGGCCGCGGAGGTGCCGTTGACCTCCTTGCCGCCCGGTGCGGGGCTGCCCGCGTGCGATCCGCCGCCCGGTGCCGCACTGCCCGGAGCCGCCGAGCCGGTCGCGCCGGGGGCGGCGGAGCCGGGGTCGCTGTTGTCGGGGCCGCAGGCGGACAGCAGGACCGCGCTCGCGGTCGTCATCAGAGCGATCGCGGCGGCGGTGCCGAATCGGTTGCGCACGGACATTTCCGGGTCCCCCTTGGATGGTGCTGACGTTCGCCGTCGTCGAGCTGCGACGGGTTCGGTGTGTTCGACAAGGAGGTTCCCAGTCCGAGGTCAGCGGTCGGTGCGCGCCGTGTCACAGCCGTGGAACAGCGCGGCCCGATGCGGCGTCAGTAGGCCTGCGCCGCACGGGCCGGGGCTGCTCAGAGCCCGAGTTCGGTGAGGCCCGGGTGGTCGTCGGGGCGGCGGCCGAGCGGCCAGTGCAGCAGCCGTTCCCCGGCGGTGATCGGCAGGTCGTTGATCGAGGCCAGCCGCCGGGCCATCAGCCCGTGCTCGTCGAACTCCCAGTTCTCGTTGCCGTACGCGCGGTGCCAGCCGCCGTGCTCGTCGTGCCACTCGTAGGCGAAGCGGACCGCGATCCGGTGGCCGTCGTACGCCCAGAGCTCCTTGATCAGGCGGTAGTCGAGCTCGCGCTGCCACTTGCGGGTGAGGAAGGCGGCGATCTGCTCCCGGCCGGTGAGGAACTCGGCGCGGTTGCGCCAGCGGCTGTCGGGTGTGTACGCGAGGGCGACGCGCTGCGGGTCGCGGGTGTTCCAGGCGTCCTCGGCGGCGCGGACCTTGCGGTGGGCGCTCTGCTCGGTGAACGGCGGGACGGGAGGGCGCTGTTCGGGCACGGGGCTACTCCTCGGGAACGGGCATTCCACGGGCGAGAACGATCGTTCTCGCTCTGGTTGGTACTCTAGGAGAACGAGCGTTCTCATGCAAAAAGACCCCGAGGAAGGGCGGAGCAGATGGAGCAACCGGACCCGCGGACCCGGATCCTCGACGCGGCCGAGGAGCTGTTCTACGGACAGGGCGTCCAGGCGGTCGGGATGGACGCCGTCCGGGCCGCCTCCGGGCTGACCCTGCGCCGCGTCTACCAGCACTTCCCGTCCAAGAACGAGCTGGTCGAGGCCTATCTGCTGCGCCGGGACGCGCGCTGGCGGGCGAGCCTGGCCGTGCACGTGGCGCGGGCCGGCGGCACGCCCCGGGACCAGCTGCTGTCGGTCTTCGACTGGCTCGGCCGGTGGTTCGCCGAGCCGGGCTTCCGCGGTTGCGCGTTCGTGAACTCCTTCGGCGAGCTGGGCGCCACCAGCCCGGCCGTGGCGGCCGCCGCCCGGCACCACAAGGAGGAGTTCGCCGGTTTCCTGGCCGGCCTGGTCGAGGCCGTCGGCGCCCCGCCCGCCACCGCCGGGCAGCTCGCCCTGCTCGCGGAGGGCGCGATCACCGTCGCGGCCGTGCACGGGGACCCGAGCGCCGCCGCGGACGCCCGGGCGGCGGCCGGGGTGCTGCTCGACGCCGCCGCCCCGGCGGCCCGAGGGGTCGGGTAGGGGCCGGGTGGGGGCCGGGGTCCGGGCCCACACTCCCGGACCCCGGGCGCGCGGCTCAGGCGATGGTGTAGCCGGAGCCGAAGGCGGTGATGGTGAACGGGCCGTCCAGGTCGTAGTTGCCGGCGGCGGCGATCCGGCGCAGGCACTCGACCCGGTCGACGGACTTGCGCCACTCGTCGGCCGTGGAGGAGTTGGCGGGGTTGTTCAGGTCGTCGATCCGGACGTCGAAGAAGGCGTCCAGCCAGGCGCGTTCACCGGCGGCCGAGGGCGATCCGACCTTGGCGACGGTCCGGCCGATCAGTGCGGGCAGGGCGTCGTACTCGCCGCCGTTGCCGTGCTGGATGGAGGCGTCGTAGAGCTCGGCGCGGGCCAGGGCGGTGCCGAGGCCGAGCCGGTCGGCCTGGTCCATGGCCGGGGTGAAGTAGCGCCGGTCGACCTGGTCGTCCTGGACCTGCCGGAAGACCGGGTCCTGGGCGGCCTGCTTCCAGGCGGCGATGTAGTCGGCCTCGGGCAGGCCGCTGGTGTCGCCGCTGCCGGACGCGGCCAGGCGTTCCAGCTCGGGGACGAAGCGGGCGAGCGGGTTGTCGGGGGAGACGGCGGTGTACGCGCGGACCACCTTGAGGGCGTCGCCGTCGTTGGTGGTGAACCCGGCCCGGCCGGCGGTGACGCCGCGGCCGTCGTTGATGTTCTCCGCATAGCCGTACTGGATCTCGGTCGTGCTGTTCTCGAAGACGCTGACCAACTGGTCGGCCCGGCGGCGCTGGTCGGGGGTGAGGCCGCCGGCGGTGACCCGCGTGCCGGCCGTAGCGGTCGCGCCGGTCGTGCCGGTAGCGGTGGCGACGGTGGTCGGGCCGTCCGCCGTCGCCTGCGCCGCGTCGGCGGCGCAGGCGGTGCCGGTGGTCAGGGCGACCGTCGCGAGGGCGACGGCGAGCCGGTGGCTCCGGGAAACTCGCATGGGGTGCTCCGATCTCCGGGGGTGCGACCGCCGGAGGCAGTGGGGGTGGCGCGGCCCGCTGGTCAGGGCGGCACCGTGGGGGGAAGGGCGCGAGCTCGCGGCAGCAGAGTAGGGGCCGGAGCGAGCGGTGGTCCATAAGGTAAGGAAACTTTCCTAATAAAATTGCGTAAGGATCCGCACGGCCCCGGCGGCGGCCTGCGGTCGTCGCCGAGCGGGCCGGGCCGGTGATACCGTCCGACCGTCTGGCGGCCGGGCGCCCCGGCCGTCGCCGGTCCCGGTCCACGGACTCCTGCACCGCCGCACCGCCGCCCTCCGCGGTCCGCACGCACCTCACCCGTCCAGGGAACCGCACTCCCCGCTGTCCGGGGCGGTCGGGCGCGCACCCGGGGGACCCGACCGAACCCGACCAGCAGAGAGCCCCCTCCGATGAGCATCCCTGCCGCTCCCCGTTCCACCGTCACCCCGCTGCGCCGGCCGCCCCGGTTGGTGGCCACCGACCTCGACGGAACGATCGTGCGCGGCGACGGCACCGTCTCCGCCCGCACCGTGGCCGCCTTCGCCCGGGTCGAACGGGCCGGCGGGCAGGTCGTCCTGGTCACCGGTCGACCACCGCGCCTGATGGGCGAGATCGCGGCGGCCTTCGGGCACCGGGGCACGGCGATCTGCTCCAACGGCGCCTTCGGCTACGACCTGCGCACCCGGACCGTGGTCGCCGAGCGGCCGATCCCGTCCGAGGTGCTCGCCGAGACCGCCCGGCGGCTGCGCACGGCCGCCCCGGGCATCGGGCTGGCGGTCGAGTACGCCCAGGAGCTGGCCGCGGACGCGCACTACGAGGCGGGTGCCTGGGACACCGACATCACCGTCGAACGCCTCGACGACGCGCGGCTGTTCGGTCGGCCGGCACCCAAACTGGTGGGTCGGCACCCGACGCTGTCGGCGGACGAGCTGCTGGCGCTGGTCCGCCCGGCGATCGGCGGGCTGGTCACCGTCTACCACGCCAACGGCGAGCGGCTGGTCGAGGCGGTGGCCCAGGGCGTGAGCAAGGCCGCCGCGCTCGGTGAACTGGCGCGGCGGCACGGGATAGCGCCGGAGCAGGCGGTGGCGTTCGGCGACATGCCCAACGACCTGCCGATGATGGCCTGGGCGGGCACCTCCTACGGCGTGGCCAACGCCCACCCCGAGGTGCTGGCGGCGGTGGACCACGTGATCGGCGGCAATGACGAGGACGGGGTGGCGGAGGTCCTGGAGCGACTGTTCCCGGCGGGCTGAGGCGTGGGTGCGGCGGGCGGGGCTCCCAGGGCCCCGCCCGCCGCGTCCGGGGCGCCCGGGATCAGGGCGCGTCGGTGTGGGTGAGGGTCTCCCAGCCGATGAAGTAGTTCGCCCCGAACGGGCTGTGCGCGGCCACGTACTGCTCGGTCTGCGGCATCGGGATGCCCTCGCGCAGGTGGTACTCGTTGTACGCGAGTTGTACGGCCGGGCCCAGGCCGGTGTTCACCGAACCCTCGCACAGCCAGTCCGGCGCGTCCGCGCCGTTGTCGTAGGCGGTGTGGAACTCCAGTGCCTTGACCAGGCGTTCGCGGCCCTCGCTCCACAGGTCGAGGCCCTGCAGCCGGGCCGTCTCGGCGGTCTGGGCGGCGGCCTCCAGGCCCCAGCCGGTGTGGCCGAAGTCCCGGCAGGTCTCCTGGGCCAGCCCGTCCGCGAAGCTGGACTGGCCGTTCCAGTACTTGACCAGCGCGGACCGGCCCTGGATCCCGGAGTTCGCCGGCGCCACCGGCAGGTCGCCGTCGGAGGAGAGGTAGACGTACGCGGGCAGGCGGTGCCGCCAGAGCTCGGTGGCCCGGTCGAACAGCCCGTGGTCGTCCAGGAACACCGCGATGCCCATCAGGGCGTCGGTCTCGATCAGCTCCCAGTTGCCGTTCTTGCGCGGGCTGCCGGGGGCCAGCTCCGGCACGTAGGCGGTGCGCAGCATGGTGGCGAAGCGGTCGATCGAGTCCGCCGACCAGCCGGCGCCGGTGTAGCGGATCAGCTCGGCGGCGCGGGCCCAGTTGTTGCCGGACCAGCCGGTCTGCAGCTGGGCGTTGGTGTTGGTGTGCTCCTGGATCACGCCGGACCAGGCGTCCATGATGGCGATCGCCTTGTCGGCGTACCGCTGGTCGCCGGTGAGCGCCCACTGCAGGGCGTGCGCGTAGGCGGCCATCGAGTCGTCGCGCTCGTCCGAGCAGCCGTTGTTGGGGTGCGAGCTGGAGCCGCACTCGACGGTGGCGCGCGGCTTGGGCTGCCAGTCGAGCGAGGCGTACTTGCTGGCCTTCAGGTCGGCGAAGGCGGCGGTCCAGGGCTCCGCTCCGTCGGCCAACTTGCTCTTGACGAAGGCGAGTTGCTGCGATCCGACCAGCACGCCGGGGTGCTGGAAGGCGGCTGCGGCGGGCCTGGCGGCGGGCTCGGCGGCGTCGGCGGGGGCGGCGGCGAGCGGCAGCAGGAGGGCGGCGAGCGCGGCCCCGGTGACGAGTGTCCTGACGGTGGTGCGACCCATGGGGAAGTCGTCCTCTCGATGCGGGGGAGGAGCCGGGGAGGTCGTACTCAGGTGTCGGCGACTATTAGGAAAGCTTCCTGACGAGTGCGAGTCGCATTGAACCACCAACCGGTGGCCGTGCCAAGGCCTCGTTTATTGCCTGTTGATCACCGCCGCCTAGCGTCGCCCCCATGAACGAGAGGACGGCCGAGCGGCCGGGGACGGCGCCCGAGGGGCGGATCACGGAGCAGGACACCGAGCGGTTCCGGCAGTTGCTGGCCGGGCTGGAGAGCTCGCTGGCGGCGGACCGGGAGGTGGCGGGGCGTGAGGCCTGAGCAGGCCGTCGAGCCGTGCCCGGTGGTGGTGCCGCTCTGGCGAAGAGCCGAGCAGGTCGCGGACGCGGACCGGCCCGGGGTGCTGCGGGGGCACCCCGGGCTGGTGGCGTTCGATCAGCCGGCGCTCACGCCGGAGCAGATCCGGCAGGCCGTCGGTTCGACCGTGATCTGACGATCCGTCAGCAGTCGCAGCCGCAGTCGCACCCGTCGCAACCGCAGTTGTCGCAGCCGCACTTGCTGCAGCAGTCACAGCAGTTGCAGCAGTCGCCGCAGCCGGGATCGCAGTCGCAGCAGTCGCAGCAGTCGTGCCGCTCGCAGAAGCCCTTGCGGCGCTCCCGGCTGAACGGGTCGTTGTGCTCGCAGCAGAGCAACTGGCAGGTGCAGGCCATCAGCGCCCACACCGCGCACCCGGCGAGCAGGTTGCGCGGGTGCGGCGGCTTGCCGCCGGGCGGCGGGCCGAAGCCGGGCCCCTGGGGCACCCACGGGGGTACCGGCGCCTGGTTCGGGTCCTGGCCGGGGTACGGGCCGCCGGGGTAGCCGGGCGGGACCTGGCGCGGCGGCGCGTCCTGCGGGTGCTCCGCGCCCCCGGCCCCGCCGGTGCGGCAGTTCGCCGCGTGTCCGGTCCGGCCGAAGACCCGGTCCACCGCGCTCTGGGTCTCGTGCCCGAGCAGCACGTGCACCAGTGACCGGTCGGACAGTTCCACCTCGCGCAGCGCGAGCCGGATGCCGTGCACCGCGTCCCGGCACAGCCGTTCGGCCTCGGCGCGGTCGGTGCCGGTGGCGGTGAGCGGGTTCCAGGCGCCCGAGGCGGCGTCGGCGGTCTGGTCCTCGGCCGCGTCCAGGAGGTGGGCGAGTCGGCCGAACAGCCGTCCGGCCTCGGCCAGCGGGGCGGCGTTGCCGGGGCGGCCGGCGATCACGGCGGTGTGCGCGAAGGCGGCCGAGGTGGCGGTCTCGGTGGGCTCGGTGACCAGCAGCACGGAGCTGCCGGGCAGCAGTGATCGCTCCAACTCGCCCTGGCGGGAGGCGGCGTCGAGCAGCACGGCGGTGTCGAAGCCGACCGTGGAGGCGCTGCCGGCGCTCTGCCGGTCCCAGCGCCGGGTCACCGCGCGGGCCCCGGCGGCGACCGGGCGGCGGGCGAAGACGCCGTCCCGGTCCTCGACGTGGTCGCGGATCTTCACCGAGGCGAGCGCCAGCGAGACGGCCGCCGCCAGCCGGGCGCCCTCACCCTTGGCGACCGAGGCGGTCCGCATCCCGCGCAGCGGGCACGGCCCGGCGGTGCGGCGCCAGGAGGAGTCCTCCCGGGCGGCCTGGGCCTCGACCAGGACGGAGATGATCAGGCCGTCGTAGTTGGTGGCGGTCCGGGCCAGCTGCCCGTGGTCGTCCCGCAGGGCGAGGCAGAGCCCGCACAGGTGCGCCATCCAGGAGGCCTGGAGGCGCTCGGACAGCTTGTGCCTGCACGGTCTGATGATGCCGAACACGATCGTGGTCCCCCCGTTGCGCGAATGGCCGCTGACCGGCCGCTTTGTCGGCGCACATCATATGATCACCGGTTTGGTCGAACGTCGGCGTCGGCCGGTTCGAGGCCGAGCCGCCGTCAGACCTTCACCAGGTCCGCCAGAACCCGGAACGGTGATCTCACATCCGGGATAGCATCACGAATATGGGAATCGACACCGCCGCCGACGAGCGGCTGGCACAACGGCTCGCCGAGTTGCGGGTCGAACGCGGCTGGACCCTGGAGGAGTTGGCACAACGCGCCGACGTCAGCCGGTCCACCCTGTCCCGGGTCGAGCGGGCCGAGGTCAGCCCGACCGCCGCACTGCTCGGGCGGCTCTGCGCCGTCTACGGGCGGACGATGTCCCGGCTGCTCGCCGAGGTGGAGTCCGGCCCGGCCCGGCTGGTCCGGGCCGAGGAGCAGCAGCTCTGGCAGGACGGGGCGACCGGCTTCGTCCGCCGCTCGATCTCCCCGCCGCACGGCTCGCTGCACGCCGAGATCATCGAGGGCCGGCTCCCCGCCGGGGCCGACATCGCCTACGACCGCCCCTGCCTGCCCGGCCTGGAACACCACCTCTGGCTGTTCGAAGGGCGGTTGGAGCTGACCCTGGACGGCGAGCCGCACCTGCTCGGCCCCGGCGACTGCCTGCGCTACGGCTCCGGCACCAGCCGCTTCCGCAGCCTGGGCCCGGGCGAGGCCCGCTACGCCCTCGTGGTGGTCGAGCCGTGAGCGCCGCCGACGGACCGGGCGGGCCGATACCGGAGCCCGGCCCGCTGCCGGAGCCGAACCCGAACCCGAATCCGACACCGAATCCGACACCGGAGCCGATGCCGGTGGCGGACCCGATCCCCGAGACGAACCCGTCCCGGCGGAAGGAGCGCTTCGACGCCGCCGGGCGCCGCGTCCTGCTGGTCTGCGTCGCGGGCGGCTTCACCACCCTGCTCGACCAGTCCGTCCTCAACACCTCCGTCCCCGCCCTGCGCGAGAGCCTGCACGCCCACCCCGCCCACCTGCAGTGGATCGTGGCCGGCTACTCGCTCGCCTTCGGCCTCGCGCTGATCCCCGGCGGGCGGCTCGGCGACGTCAAGGGCCGCAAGTGGTTCTTCGTCACCGGCCTCGCCCTGTTCACCCTGGTCAGCCTGGTCTCCGCGACCGCCACCGACCCGACCGTGCTGATCGCCGCCCGGCTGCTCCAGGGCGCCGGCGCCGGCCTGGTCAACTCCCAGATGATCGGCACCCTCCAGGACGTCTTCGACGGCCAGCTGCGCGCCCGCGCCCTCGGCATGTACGCCGTCACCGGCAGCCTGGCCTTCGCCCTCGGCCCGCCGATCGGCGGACTGGTGCTGGCGGCGGCCGGCCCCGAACTCGGCTGGCGGATCACCTTCCTGCTCAACGTCCCGTTCGGCCTGGCCACCCTCGCCCTCGCCGTGCGCCACCTGCCCAAGCCCCGCCCGGCCACCCGGCAGACCGATCTCGACCTGCTCGGCCTGCTGCTGGTCGGCGCCCTCACCCTCGTCCTGATGCTGCCCTTCGTCCAACCGCCCGGCTGGGCCGGCTGGTCGGCCTTCGCGGCCGGCGCACTGGCGCTGCTCGGCGCGCTCGTCCACTGGCAGCGCCGCTACGCCCGCAGCGGCGGACACCCGCTGATCCATCCCGCGCTCACCCGCTCCGCGCCGTACGCGCTGGGCACGGCCACCGCGATGGCCCAGTTCGGCTCCTCGCTGGCCGCCTCGCTCGTCCTCACCATGTTCCTCCAGGACGGGCTGGGCCTGTCCCCGATGGGTGCCGCGCTGGTCTCGCTGCCCTCGGCGCTGGCCATGGGGGCCTCCTCCGCGCTCGCCTGGCGGGTGGTGCAACGGATCGGCCGACGCACCGTCACCCTCGGGATGGTCGGCTCGACGCTGGCCATGCTGCTCAGCGGACTGGTCGCGCACTGGGCGCCGGTCGCGGTGCTGCCCTGGCTGCTCGCCCTGCTCCAACTGCTCAGCGGTGCCTCGGTCGGCCTGATGGGCTCCACCAACCAGGCCTATGTGCTGCGCCACGCGCCCGCCGAGGCGGCCGGGGTCAGCGGCGCGATCCTGCAGATGGCCCAGCGGATCGCGGCGGCCGTCGCGGTCTCCGCGCTGTCCGGGGTCTACCTGCGGGAGACGGCCGGGGGTGGCGGCCACCGCTCCGCCTACCTGGCGGCCAGCCTGGTCTGCGCGGCGGTGGCCGGACTCGCCGTCCTGGCCTCGGTGTTCGCCGGCCGGGCGACCGCCCGCGAGCGGAGCCCCGCCGAGCCGGTCGCGGTGAGCCGGGGCCGTACGGCCGTCCGCTGAGTCCCGGCTCCGGCGGTGGCGGCGGGCGTGCGTGCGGGCGTGCGGGCGTGCGGGCGGGCGCGTGCCGAGGGCGAACATGTGCCTGGTGACGGCAGGTCGGCGCGTACGGTGGCGGGCATGACGACAGTACGGACGGTGCAGTTGCCCGAGGTCACGCTCGCCTACCGCGAGAGCGGCCGCCCCGACGGCCCGCCGCTGGTGCTGCTGCACGCCCTCGGCGAGCGCGCCGCCGACTGGGACGTGGTGCTGCCCGACCTCGCCCCCGACCACCACGTGTACGCGCTCGACCTGCGCGGCCACGGCGACAGCGGCCGCACCGCCGAGTACGGCCTGGAGCGGATGCGCGGGGACGTGCTCGCCTTCCTCGACGCGCTCGGCCTGGCCCGGGTCGACCTGGTCGGCCACTCGATGGGCGGCGCCGTCGCCCACCTGCTCGCCCAGGCCGCCCCGGAGCGGGTCGACCGGCTCGTCCTGGAGGAGATCCCGGCGCTGTACCCGCGCCCGGCCAGCGTGCCGCCCGAGGGGGCGGAGGAGCCGGCGCACTTCGACTGGGCGATGGTCCGGGCCCTCAAGGCGCAGTTCGACGACCCCGACCCGGCCTGGCGGGAGGGCCTGACCCGGATCACCGCCCGCACCCTGGCCGTCGCGGGCGGGGCCGCCAGCTACGTCCCGCAGGAGCGGATCGCCGAACTCGCCCGGCTGATCCCGGACTGCCGCCTGGTCACCATCGAGGCCGGGCACCTGGTGCACAGTTCCCGGCCGGCCGAGTACGTGGCCGCCGTGGCGCCGTTCCTGGCGGTCTGACCGGGCGGCCGTCCGACCGGGCGGCGGCCCGGCGCCGTCAGCCGAAGACGATCGCCCGCCCGGTGGCCAGGCTGGCCCGGCAGGCCAGGTACAGCCGGTGCCAGGTGAAGACCTCGGCCTCGAACGGGTCGTCCTCCGGCAGCGCGGCCAGCCGGGCCTCCTCCGCCGGGGCGAGCGAGCCGTCCGCCTCCAGCCGGATCCCGAGGGCGGCGGCGAACCCCTGGAGCTCGGCGAGCAGGCCGGCCGTGGAACCCACCATGGCGCCGCCGGGCACCCCGGACTCCTGGGGCAGGAACAGCGGGTCCTCGTCCTCGAAGTCCGCCGGTATGTAGTAGCCCTCGCAGTCGGAGTGGCAGAGCAGGTGCGAGTCGAACATCACCGTCTCGTCGTCGACCAGCTCCCGCTCCTCCTCGTACTGCTCCGGGCTGACCCCGCGCGCCGCGGTGACCGGCTCGCCCACCCGGTGCAGCACGTACACCCGGCGCAGCCCGGACAGGTAGCTGTACGGGAAGCCGGCCGAGAAGGCCTCGCCCTCCCCGGCCGGCCGGGCCGGCTCCCGCCAGGCCACCCCCTCGGCCTCCAGCGCCCGGTGCAGCACCTCGGCCGCGCCCCGCCACTCGGGGGTACTGAGCGCCCCCACACTGATCGACAGTCCCATGGTCGCCAATCTAGCGGCGCGGTACGACAGTTCCGCTCAGACCCCCGGTTCGGCGGGCAGCCGCCCGCTGCGCACCGCCGTCAGCAGCTCGGCGTGGTCGGCCTCGGTGCGGTCCGCGTAGCCGACGGCGAAGGCGGCGACGGCCTCGTCCAGGGCCTCGCTCTTGCCGCAGTACCCGGCCAGCAGGCCCGGGTCGGCGGTGTGGGCGTGCGCCCGGGCGAGCAGCGCGCCGGTGATCCGGGCGTAGTCGTCCAGCTGGGCCGGCAGCAGCGCGGCCGGGTCCACGCTGCCCTTGCGGTTGCGGAACTGCCGTACCTGGTAGGGCAGTCCGTCGACGGTCGTCCAGCCGAGCAGGGTGTCGCTGACCACCTGCATGTGCTTCTGGCCGAGCACCACCCGGCGGCCCTCGTGCTCCTCCGGCCGCCGCCCGGCGCCGTCCAGGTACGGCAGCAGCGCGGACGGCCGGGCCTCCTTCACCTGCAGCACCAGCGGCTGGTCCCGGTGGTCGGTGAGCAGTACGACGTACGAGCGGGTGCCGACGCTGCCCGTGCCGACCACCCGGAAGGCCACGTCCTGCACCCGGTAGCGGGACAGCAGGGTGCGCACCTCGGCGGGGACCGTCGCCACGTACGGGCCGAGCGCCTCGGCCACCGCCCGGGCGGTGGCGTCGGTGACCTCGGTGAGCACCGGCGGAGCCGCCGTGAACCGCCGGCCGCCGTCCGCGGTCCGGGTGGTGCTGCGGGCGGCGAACCGGGCACTGGTGTTGCCGAGCGCCTTCGTCTCGACCTTCCGCAGCACCTCGGCGAGGTCGTGCGCCTCGGTGAAGGACACCAACTGCTCGTCCGCGACGGCGTTCCAGGCGTCCAGGGCGGGCAGCTTGGCCAGGGTGCGGATGGTCCGGCGGTAGGAGCCGGCCGCGTGCTGGGCGGCCGCCCGGGCGGTGGTCTCGCTCGCCCCGGTCTCCCGCCCGGCCAGCACCAGACTGGTGGCGAGCCGCTTGAGGTCCCACTCCCAGGGGCCGGGCACCGTCTCGTCGAAGTCGTTGATGTCCATGACCAGTTGGCCGCGGGCGTCGCCGTACAGGCCGAAGTTGGCGGCGTGCGCGTCGCCGCACAGCTGCGCGCTGACGCCGGTCACCGGGGTGCCCGCGAGGTCGGCGGCCATCAGCCCGGCCGAGCCGCGCAGGAAGGCGAACGGGGTGGCGGCCATCCGGCCCACCCGGATCGGCACCAGGCCGGGGATCCGGCCCGCGTTGGACGCCTCCAGGGCAGCCACCGCGGTCGGCCGGTCGGCCGCGGGCGCGAACTCCGCGTGCCGCTCCCGGGGGACCCGCAGGCGCAGCGCCTTGCCCTGTTCGCGGGCCCGCTGCGCCCGGCCGTCCGGCCCGGTCGCGAATCCGGGGACGGCGAACTGCCGCCGCGCCGCGCTGGTCCCCGCCCCTGCTCCCTGGTCCGCCCCTGCTGCCTGGTCCGTCACTGCTGCTTGGTCCGCCACTGTCGCCCACCCGCTCGCCTTGCTCGAACTCCCGCCCGTGACCTGCACGGATGGCTCATCAGGGGGAGTGACGTCCGGCGTCGCGCGGTGGTTCCTGGGCGGGTGTGCGGATCCGCGGGGCCGGGCCGTAGCCTGGGCCGGATGAGGGATCTTCGAAGCGGACTGGTCGCGCGGTGGCCCGCGGCCGCGGCCGCCGTGCTGACCGTGGCGGTCGGGTTGGGGGTGCGGGCCGTGCTGCCCGGCGACCCGGCCAAGTACGCCGGCGACGCGCTGTACACCGTCCTGGTGTACGCCCTGGTGGTGACGGTCGCGCCGGAGGTGCGGCCGAGCCGGGCCGCCCTGGTGGCCGCCGGGCTGAGCTGGCTGGTGGAGCTGTTCCAGGCCACCGGACTGCCGGACGAATGGGGGCGGCACAGCGGGCTGGTGCACCTGGTGCTCGGTTCGACCTTCAACCCGCCGGACCTCGCCTGGTACCTGGTCGGCGCGGCCGTTGCCGCCCTGGTGCACCGGGCGCTGCGGACCGGTCGGTCGGCAGCACCCGGTGTGGCACGGTGACGGGCCCTCAGGCTCCGCCGACCTGACGTTCCATCAGAAACTGATGATCCGTCAGGATCATTCCGTCAGGAACCGGCGGAGCGGCAGAGCGGCAGCAGCTCCGGCCGCTTGGCCTCGACGTGGTCGCCCGAGGACTCCCCGCGCAGGCGACGGCCGACCCAGGGGATCAGGAACTCCCGCGCCCACTGGAGGTTCTCCCGCCGCTGGTCGGCGGGGGAGAGCTCCCGGCCGGTCGGCCACGGGGCCTCCGGGTCCTCCTGGGTGCGCAGGCCCAGCGAGCGGGCGGCCAGCAGGGCGACCCGCTGGTGCCCCTCGGGGGACAGGTGCAGCCGGTCCTCGCTCCAGGCCCGGCGGTCCTGGACCGCGCGCAGCGACCACAGGTCGGCCACCTTGCAGTCGTAGCGGTCGGCGACCGCCCGCATGTGGTTGTTGTAGGTGGCGATCTTGCCGCGCAGGTGCTTGAGCAGCGGCACCTCGCGGGTGTCGAAGCCGGTGCAGATCAGCACCGTCCCGGCGTTCTCGGCGAGTTGGGCGACGGCGGCCTCGAAGCGCCCGGCCACCTCGTCCGGGTCGCTGCCGGGGCGCAGGATGTCGTTGCCGCCGGCGCAGAAGGTGACCAGGTCGGGCTGGAGCCGACGGACCTGCGGCACCTGCTCGGCCACGATCTGGTCCAGCAGCCGTCCGCGCACCGCCAGGTTGGCGTAGCGGAACCCGCCCGGCGGCCGCCCGTCGGCGAGCAGACCGGCCAGGCGGTCGGCCCAGCCGGCGAAGGCGCCGTCGGCACCGGGGTCGTTCAGGCCCTCGGTGAAGCTGTCCCCGAGGGCGGCGTACGAACTGAGGTCAAGGGTCTCCTGGAGGTTCGGCATGAAGGAGATAGTTCACCCATTCAAGTGACCTACGCCACCGTAGGTGCCCCTGGCGGCACGTGAGATCGGCCACGTACGCTGCTCGGCCCCGCCGACCCGCTCCGCGCAGAGCGCCGTGCCCCGGAAACCACAAGGGCCGCGCCCCCTTCCCCTTTTCGCCCCGCCCGGACGATCCTCGAAGGACGGCGCCCCGCTCCGGCCGCCCTTCTTCCTGGGGGACACACCGACCATGAACCTGCCCGAAACCGAGAGCTGGACCGTCGACGACCGCTGCACCAACTGCGACGTCGCCCGGCAGCTCGCGCCCGAGCTGATCCGCGAGCGCGACCGCAAGTCCGAGCTGATCCGCCAGCCGCGCGACGAGGCCGAGCGGCGGCAGCTGCTCGCCGCCGCCCACGCCTGCCCGACCCGCTCGATCCGCCCCGGCACCGGCCGGCTCGACCCGGCCGGCGATCCGTTCCCGCTCGCCCTGGACGAGGCCGACGAGGTGCTGCTGCTCGGCCACAACTCCCGGCGCACCGCGGGCGCCAACTCCTACCTCTGCCGCCGCCCCGCCGGCTGGGTGATGATCGACACGCCCCGCTACAGCGAGGCCCTGGCCGCCCGCTACCAGGCCCTCGGCCCGGTCACCGACGTGCTGCTCACCCACCGCGACCACGCGGCGCACGGCCGCGCCTACGCCGACCGGCTGGGTGCCCGGCTCTGGATCCACGAGGGCGACCTCGCCGCCGCGCCGGACGCCGACGAGGTGCTGCGCGGCACCGACCCGGTGGAGATCTCGCCCGGCCTGGTCGCCCACCCCTTCCCCGGCCACACCCTGGGCAGTGTGCTCTTCGTGGCCGACCACCGGTACTGCTTCAGCGGCGACAGCCTGTACTGGTCCCGCACCAGCCGGGACATCGAGGTGCAGGAGGCGGTCACCTGGTACTCCATCGAGGAGCAGTCCGCCTCGTTGGACCGCTGCCTGGACGCGCTGCGCTTCGAGTGGCTGCTGCCCGGCCACGGTGACAAGCAGCGGATGCCCGCCGAGGAGGCCGACCGCCGACTGCGGGCTCTCGCCGTCCGCGCCCGGGCCCTGCGCACCGAGCCGGTCGACTTCGCCGCCGTGCGCTGGTGAGCGGACGCTGTTGGTCCCGTGCGCCGGTGACCGCGCGCCGGTAGTGCCGTGCGCCGGGGCTCGCGCCGGGTGCGCGGGGGGTTGCGCCCGCCGGGGGCGCCCGCGCGGGTGTGCGAACGGGGGCAGCGGGGCAGCCGCCTCAGGTACGACCCGTACCAGCGCACCAACTCCCGGCGATCCGAGGACGGTTGAGCCATGCCCACGCACACCCCGGCACGTACGGCGCGCCCCCGGCGCTATCTGATGTGCCGGCCGACCTACTTCACGGTGGACTACGCGATCAATCCGTGGATGGACCCCACCCAGCCCACCGACACCGCGCTCGCCGTCCGCCAGTGGGAGCGGCTGCACCGCACCTACCGCCGTCTAGGCCACACCGTGGAGCTGATCGACCCGGTGCCCGGGCTGCCCGACATGGTCTACGCCGCCAACGGTGCGACCGTGCTGGACGGCCGGGCCCTGGTGGCGACCTTCCGCCACCCCGAGCGGGCCGCCGAGTCCGACGCCTACCAGTCCTGGTTCCGGCTGCACGGCTACCGCGCGGTGCGCCGCGCCGGGCACGTCAACGAGGGCGAGGGCGACCACCTGGTGGTCGGCCGCCGGGTGCTCGCCGGGACGGGTTTCCGCAGCTCACGGGCGGCGCACGCGGAGGCGCAGGAGCTGTTCGGGGTGCCGGTGACCACCCTGACCCTGGTCGACCCGCGCTTCTACCACCTGGACACCGCGCTCGCCGTCCTCGCCGACGACCACGTCATGTACTACCCGGAGGCCTTCGACGCCCACAGCCGTGCCGTGCTGCGCGCCCTCTACCCGGACGCGATCCTCGCCGACCGGGCCGACGCCGAGGTGTTCGGGCTCAACGCGGTCTCGGACGGCCGCCGGGTGCTGCTCCCGGAGGCGGCCAAGAACCTGGCGGGCCGGCTCGTCGAGCACGGCTACGAGCCGATCCCGGTGGACGTCTCCGAACTGCTCAAGGGCGGCGGCGGGGCGAAGTGCTGCACCCTCGAACTCAGGCCGTGACCGCCGCGCGGCCCGGGCCTTCCGGCCGTGACCGCCGTGCGGCCGGGCCGGTCAGTCCGTGACCAGCAGCACCTCCAGGGTGCGCGGCCCGTGCACCCCCTCGACCCGGTCCAGCTCGATGTCGCTGGTCGCCGACGGCCCGGAGATCCAGGTCTGCGGCCGCGCCGGGTCGAGCCGGGGCAGTGCCAGCGGCACCGAGGCGACCACCTGTGCCGGTGCCCGGACCACGCACAGGTGGTGGTCCGGGACGAGCGACAGGAGCCGCCGCCCCTGACCGGGCCCGGCGTCCAGCACGATGGTCCCGGTCTCGGCGATCGCCAGCGCGCAGCCGGTGAGCACGCTGTCCACGGCGTCCAGCCGGTCGGCGGTGAGGCCCCCGTCGTCCGGCACCGGCGTCACGCCGGGGGCCGCGGCGAGCCAGCCGGCCGGCAGTCCGGCCGGCACGGCGACCGTACGGCTGCCCCGGTCGGCCAGCAACCGGCCGATCCGGTCCGGGAGTTCCGCCTCGGTGCAGCGGTGCACCAGGGCCCGGTAGTCGGCCAGGTTGTGCTGCAGCAGGTCCAGCAGCGCCGCCGGATCGTCGACCGGGGCGTGCGCGGTCGCGTACCGGCGTTCGAGCGGCTGTTCCGCCACCCCGGCGGTGTCGCCGAGCGCGGCCCGGATCCGGCCGAGGATCAACTCCCGTGCGTTCGCAGGTGGGTTCACGTCCGGTTCCTCCGCCACCAGTCGCGGAACGGCTCGGCCGGCACCTCGGGCAGGTCCCGGCTGTCGGTCCAGGCCCGCCCGGGCCCGGGCAGCCGGCGCGGGTGCAGTGCCCGGGTGCGCCCGGCCAGCCGTTCGGCGGCCGCCAGTGCCGCCGGGTGGTCCAGCAGGTACCCGGCGGCGGCCATCGCGGCCCGCTCCACCGGGTGCCCGCCCTGCTCGGCGACCCGTTCGCGCAGGTGCACCAGCACCTCCGGGATGTCGATCGCCACCGGGCACACCTCGTAGCAGGCCCCGCAGAGCGAGGAGGCGTACGGCAGCGAGGCGTCCACCGGGCCGGCCGTGCCACGCAGTTGGGGGGTCAGGATGGCGCCGATCGGGCCCGGGTAGACCGAGCCGTACGCGTGCCCGCCGGCCCGCTCGTACACCGGGCAGACGTTCAGGCAGGCCGAGCAGCGGATGCAGCGCAGCGCCTGGCGGCCGACCTGGTCGGCGAGGGCGGTGGTGCGTCCGTTGTCCAGCAGCACCAGGTGGAAGTCGGCGGGGCCGTCGCCCTCGGTCGTCCCGGTCCACAGCGAGGTGTACGGGTTCATCCGCTCGGCGGTGGAGGAGCGCGGGAGCAGCTGGAGGAAGACCTCCAGGTCCCGCCAGGTGGGCACCACCTTCTCGATGCCGACCACGGAGATCAGGGTGCGCGGCAGGGTGAGGCACATCCGGCCGTTGCCCTCGGACTCGACCACCACCAGGGTGCCGGTCTCGGCGACCATGAAGTTGGCCCCGGAGACGGCCACTCGGGCCCGGAGGAACTTCTCCCGCAGGTGCAGCCGGGCGGCCTCGGCGAGTTCGGCGGGGGAGTCGGTCAGGCCCTCGGGGGCGGGTCGGCCCCAGGCGGCCATCCGGTCGGCGAAGATCTCCCGGATCTCGGCGCGGTTGCGGTGGATCGCGGGCACCAGGATGTGCGAGGGCCGGTCGTCGCCCAACTGCACGATCAGCTCGGCGAGATCGGTCTCGTAGGCGGTGATGCCCTCGGTGGCCAGCGCCTCGTTCAGCCCGATCTCCTGGGTGGCCATCGACTTGACCTTGACGACTTCGGCCTCTCCGGTGGCCCGGACCAGCTCGGTGACGATCCGGTTGGCCTGGTCGGCGTCCGCCGCCCAGTGCACGGTGCCACCGGCCGCGGTGACGGCCTCCTCCAACTGCACCAGGTAGCGGTCCAGATGGCGCAGCGTGTGGTCCTTGATGGCCTTGCCCGCGGCCCGGAGCTCGGCCCAGTCGGGGAGTTCGGCGACCGCCCGGGCGCGCTTGTCCCGGATGGTGTGGGTGGCGTGCCGCAGGTTGGCGCGCAGCTGGTCGTCGGCGACCGCGCGGGCGGCGGCCGCCGGGAAGGCGGGCATGCCGAGGAAGGTGCCGGAACTCACGACGGCCTCCAGGGGTGCTCCTCGGTGCTGGCCAGGATCTCCGCGAGGTGCAGCGGCCGCAGCGGCTCGCCCCGGCGGCGCAGGGTGCCGCCGAGGTGTAGCAGGCAGGAGTTGTCGGCACCGCACAGGACCTGGGCGTCCGTGTCGAGGGCGTGGGCGAGCTTGTCCTCGGCCATCGCGGCCGACACCGCCGGGTTCTTGACGGCGAAGGTCCCGCCGAAGCCGCAGCACTCCTCCGCGCCCGGCAGCTCCACCAGCTCCAGGCCCCGGACGGCGCGCAGCAGGCGCAGCGGCCGCTCGCCGAGCCCGAGCAGCCGCAGTCCGTGGCAGGAGGGGTGGTAGGTGACCCGGTACGGGAAGTGCGCGCCGACGTCCTCGACGCCGAGCACGTCGACCAGGAACTCGGTCAGCTCGACCACCCGCGGGGCCAAGGCGAGCGCGGCATCGGTGAGTTCACCGCCCCGTCCCTCGGCGGCGGCCCGGGCGCCGATCCGCGGGTAGTTGTCCCGGACCATCGCCACGCAGGAGCCGGAGGGCGTCACCACGTGGTCGTACCCGGCGAAGGCCCGGGCGGTGCGCCGCACCAGCGGCTCGCAGGCCCGGCGGTAGCCGGTGTTGTACTGCGGCTGCCCGCAGCAGGTCTGTCCGGCGGGGAAGTCCACCGTCACCCCGAGGCGTTCCAGCAGTCGCACGGTGGCGATCGCGGTGGCGGGGAACAGCGCGTCGTTGACGCAGGTGGCGAACAGCGCGACCCGCAATCCGAACTCCTCACGTCGAACGGCGAACCTCGAACCCTCGAACCTCAAGCGGCGAAACGGCGAAACGGCACGGCGTCGACAGGTCGAGAACGGCGCCGGCCCGCCCGTGATCGTAGCGGGCGGACCGGCGCCGGTGAAGGAACCCGGACGGGTGGGGAGGGTCAGGCGCCGAGCCAGAGGTCCGGGCCGAACACCTCGTAGTGGATGTCCGCGGCCGGCACGCCCGCGGCGAGCAACTGGCCGCGCACGGCGCGCAGGAAGGGCAGCGGGCCGCACAGGTAGGCGGTGGTGCCGGCCGGGACCTCCACGGTGGACAGGTCGACCAGCCCGGTGTGCTCGGCCGGCCAGTCGCCGAGCGGCCGCTCGTAGAAGACGTGGGCGGTGGCGTCCGGGAGTTCGGCGGTCAGCCGCGCCAGGTCGGCACGGAAGGCGTGGCTGAGCTGGTCCCGGTCGCCGTGCACCGAGACGATCCGGCGGGTGGAGCCGGCGGCGGCCAGGTGGTCGAGCATCGCGGTCATCGGGGTGTTGCCGATGCCGGCCGAGGCGAGCAGCACCGGGCCGTCGCCCTCGGCGAGGACGATGTCGCCGAGCGGGGGCGCCAGTTCGACGGTGTCGCCGGTGCGCAGGCGGTCGTGCAGGTGGCCGGAGACCTCGCCGCCGGGCTCGCGCTTGACGCTGAAGCGCAGGGCGCCGTCGGCGCGGCCGGAGAGGCTGTACTGGCGGATCTGGTGGGCGCCGTCGGGGAGTTCGGTGCGCACCGAGACGTACTGGCCGGGGCGGGAGGCCGGGGCGGGGCGGCCGTCGGCCGGGCGGACCAGGTAGCTGGTGACGGTGTCGGTCTCCTGGTGGCGGGAGACCACGGTGTACGGGCGCCACAGGTCGGCCGGGTCGCCGTCGACCGCGACCTCGGCGCGCAGCCGGTCCTCGATCGCGATCAGGGCGTTGGCCATCAGCCAGTAGACCTCGTCCCAGGCGGCGGCGACCTCGGGGGTGACGGCCGCGCCGAGCACCTCGACGATGGCGGCGAACAGGTGCTCGTGGACGACCTTGTACTGCGCGTTGTCGATGCCGACCGAGACGTGCTTGTGGGCGATCCGGGCGAGCATCGCGTCCGGCCGCTGGTCGGGGTGGGCGATCAGGGCGGAGGCGAAGGCGGCTATCGAGCCGGCCAGGGCCTCGCGCTGGCTGCCGTTGGCCTGGTTGCCCCGGTTGAACAGGTCGCGCAGCAGCTCCGGGTGCGCGGCGAACAGCCGGTCGTAGAAGCGCGGGGTGATGTCACCGATCGCGGCGCCCACGACGGGCAGGGTGGCCTCGACGACCTCGGCGGACTTCGCGGACAGCATCAGAGGAGCTCCTAACTGGTATCTAAGATTCGTATTAAAGGCTGTGGTCGCCGACCGGCCCCCCGGGGGCGGGGTCAGTCGGCGGGTCGGCCGGTGAGGCTGAGCAGCACCGGCCCGGTGGGGGAGGCCACCAGGTCGTCGATGCAGAGCGGGTCGAGCGCGGCGAAGAACGCCTCCTGGGCGGTGCGCAGCACCCCGCGCAGTCGGCAGGCGGCGCGCAGCGGGCAGGGCGGGTCGTCCTCGCAGCCGACCACGTCGCCGACGCCCTCCAGCTCGCGCAGCAGCAGGCCGAGCGAGCCGGTCCGACCGGCGAAGGTGATCATCAGCCCGCCGCCGCGTCCGCGCCGGGCCTCCACCACCCCGAGGTGCTGCAGCCTGCTGACCACCTTCGCCGCGTGGGTGTACGGCACGCCGACCGACTCGGCCACCTCGCGGGTGGTCGGGTTCTCGCCCTCGCCGAGGACGGCGAGCCGCATGGCGATGCGCAGGGCGATGTCGGTGCTCTTGGTCAGCCTCACGATCGAAACGCTAGCGAATGCGACTCCACAACTCCAATTTCCTGCACGACCCCGACCGACGACCCCGACCGACGGCCCGGTGGTCGCTGCAGGGGTCGGCGTCGCATCCCGGTCGAATCTGAACAGTTGGCGACATTAACGATCAACTCCTGACGCATCATCAACACGCCCTCTACGCTTCGTGCGGCTCCGGAGCCACTCCCTTCACATCACCCCGTCCCCCTGGAGATCCTGTGAGATCACGTCGTGCACCCCGGCGCACCTGGACGGCCGTGGCGGCGATATCCGCGGCCACGGCCGCACTGCTCTCCCAACCCGTCACCGCCGAGGCCGCCGCGCCGCCGCCGACCGTGGCGGCGCACCTGCCGGTGGCGCCCTACCCGGCCGGTGTGGCGCTCACCCCGGACGGCGCCCGCGCCTACGTGACCAGCCAGAGCAGCGGCACGGTCAGCGTCCTGGACACCGCGAGCCGGGCGGTGACCGGCAGCTTCACCACGGGCACCGGCTCGTACGCCGTCGCGGTCTCGCCCGACGGGCACCGGGCCTACCTCACCCACCACCTGGACAACACGGTCACCGTGGTGGACACCGCGTCCAACACCGTCACCGCCACCGTCCCGGTCGGCACCCAGCCCTGGGGCCTGGCCCTGTCGCCGGACGGCAGCCGCGCCTACGTCAGCAACGCCGGGGCCGGCACCGTGAGCGTGCTGGACACCGCGTCCGACACCGTCACGGCCACCATCGCGGTCGGTGCCGAGCCGCACGGGCTCGCCGTCTCCCCGGACGGCAAGCGGCTGTACGTCGCGGCCTCCGGCGCGAAGGCGGTGAACGTGGTCGACACCGTGGGCAGCACGGTGAGCGCCACCGTCGCGGTCGGCCACAGCGCCTTCGGCCTGGCGCTCAGCCCCGACGGCAGCCGGCTGTGGACCGCCGACGGCGACGACACCACGGCCGCCGTGCTGGACACCGGCGCCGGCACCCTGCTGGGCACCGTCACCGTCGGCAACGGCCCGTACGCCGTCAGCCTGGCCCCGGACGGCTCCACCGCGTACGTCTCCAACTACGCCGACAACACCCTGAGCGTGATCGACGCGGCGAGCCGCACCGTCACCGCGACCGTCCCGGTCGGTGCCAGCCCGTACACCCTGGCGCTGAGCGCCGACGGGCGGCGCGGCTACCTGGCCGACTTCACCGGCGACGCCGTCGACGTGCTGAACTTCCCGCTGCCGGTGCCGGTGGTGACCGGGATCAGCCCGAACGGCGGCTCCGGGGTGGGCGGCACGGTGGTGACCGTCACCGGCACCGACCTGAACGGCGCCACCGCCGTCACCTTCGGCGCGGCCGGCCCGGCCAGGTCGTTCAGCTGCACGAGGACCAGCTGCACCGCGACCGCCCCGGCCACCACGGTCACCGGCCCGGTGGACGTCCAGGTCACCACGCCCGGCGGCACCAGCGCGGCCGTCGCCGCCGACCGGTTCGGCTACACCGCGCCCAGCGCCCACCTGGGCGTCGCGCTGGCCGCCACCCCGGTCACCGGCCTGTTCGGCAGCCGGGTCGACTACACCGTCACCCTGACCAACCAGGGCCCCGACCCGATCACCGCGGCCACCGTCTCGGCCGCCCTGCCCGCCGGCCTGACCACCACCTCGACCGACTGCACCGTCGCCGCCGGCAAGCTCAGCTGCACCCTGGCCGGCCCGCTGGCCAAGGGCGCCATCGCCACCCGGCACTTCTCGACCGCCGTCGGCCTGCTGAGCCTGGTCTCCTCCTGGGACGTCACGGTGGCCCGCACCGCCGGGGCCCCCGCCGACCCCTCGCCCGCCACCAGCCGCGACACCCGCGGCTGCACCTCCGTCCTCGGCCTGCTGATCACCTGCCACTGATCGGCCCGGCTCGAAAGGCCCCGCCCGCACGCCGGGCGGGGCCTTTCCCGCGCTGGTCGAGCGGGCGGGCGTGCTGCCGATGCGGGCGAGCCCGCTGAGGCGCCGCCGGGCGCGACCGGTCACCGGGCCGGAAGACACGGGGAGCCGGGGTGCCCACTGGGGGCGCCCCGGCTCCGTCGCGTCGACCGGTCAGAGCTTCTGCCAGGCCGGCTTCGCCGCGTAGGTGTCGCGGAAGTAGTCGGCGAGCTTGAGCCGGGAGGCGGCGGCCTCGTCCACCACCACGGTGGCGTGCGGGTGCAGCTGCAGCGCGGAGGCGGGGACGACTGCGGCCAGCGGGCCCTCCACGGCCAGCGCGACGGCCTCGGCCTTGGCCTCGCCGGTGGCCAGCAGGACCAGGTGGCGGGCCTCCAGGATGGTGCCGATGCCCTGGGTGATGACGTGGTGCGGGACCTCGTCGATGCTGTCGAAGAAGCGGGCGTTGTCCACCCGGGTCTGCCGGGTCAGGGTCTTGATCCGGGTCCGGGAGGACAGCGAGGAGCAGGGCTCGTTGAAGCCGATGTGGCCGTCCGTGCCGATCCCGAGCAGCTGGAGGTCCACGCCGCCGGCCTCGGCCAGCGCGCGGTCGTAGGCGGTGGCGGCCGCGGCGATGTCGGCCGCGTTGCCGTCCGGGCCGAGGAAGGAGTCCTCGGTCAGGCCGAGCGGCTCCACGACCTCGCGCAGCACCACCGAGCGGTAGGACTCCGGGTGGCCGGCCGGCAGGCCGACGTACTCGTCCAGCTGGCAGATCCGCGCCCGGGAGGCGTCCAGGCGGCCGTCCCGGACCCGCTCGGCGAGGGCCTGGTAGATCGGCAGCGGGGTCGAGCCGGTCGCGACGCCGAGCAGGGCCTCGGGCTTGTCGGTCAGCAGATCGGTGATCGCCGCGGCGATGAGATCGCCGGCCGCTGTGGCGTCAGGGACGATCACGATTTCCATACTGGGTCCACCGTTCTGAGGCGAGGCTGAGGTCTAGACCTGCGAGGTCTAGACCAGTTTGCCGTGAACGGGGGCCCCAGGTCCACCCGGGGCCGGGTTCCGGCCCGTGCGTTCTCCCTGGTGGGGGCCGCCGGGCCGCCGGGGTGGCCGGGAATGCGAGGAGCCGGGGCCCGAAGGCCCCGGCTCCGTGCGCCCGGTCCGCCCGGGCTGCCCTGTCCTGCGGATGTGCGGAGGGTGTCCTGCCGGTGATCGGTCGGGGTGTTCCGAGGACCCCGATCGTCAGGGGGTCCGGATCAGAACGGGTTGGTACAGGTGGTCACCTGCTTGCTGACGTCCAGCGCCGGGCCGGCGGTGGCGCAGATGACGCGGGGGGCGGTGGCGGTGACCTTCGGGGTGACGGCCTGGGCCGAGCCGAGTCGGACGGTCGTCGCGCTGGCGACCGTCTCCCACGGGGCGCCCCAGTACTGCTCGGTGCGCACCTCGACATGAACCATCGTCAACTGCGTGGGGTCCGCGCTGACCTGGGCGATGCCGACGATGCCCTCGCTGTCGACCTGGTGCGTGATGCAGGGGCGGTTGAGCACCGCGGCGCAGGCCACGGTGCCGGCCTCGGACGTGGCCGTGGTGGCGGCCATGGCAGGCGCGGCCGAGAGCCCTGCGATCCCTGCCACCGTCATCATCACGGCTGCAATCCGAGTGCGCATGATACGAACCTCCTTGGAAATAAAGGGAATCTCACTCCTTGGGATGAGTCTTGCACACATCGTGGGACTGGCAAGTGTGCGTTGCGTCACACCCATGGTGACGGTTCAACTACTGGCTGCAATCGTTCGTCAGGTGTTCAGCACACGGACAAGTCACGGCCTGACGGATGATCAGTTCATGGATCAGTTCGTTGACATGCGACGGCGCTGCTCAGGGGGCGGGCCTGGACGTGCAGTTGGGCGGACGAGGGCGGTGCCCGTGGTGCCCGGGAGGGTTCCGGTGGTCCTGATGCCCCGCGTCCAGTGCGCCGATCCGGCGTCTTTGACCGGTTCTTGAACCGCTCTTGGTGCGGTCGATGCCCGCGGGCCGGACCGTCCGGACCGTACGGTCGCCGCCGCGGCGGAGCCGCCGTACTCCCCGAGGTGGAGGGCAACTCCCCGCCGACCGGCCACTGTTGGCCGCGCACCGTCACTCGTCCGGGTGGCGCCTTGCCACCGGGGCGAAACGGACGGATACCATCGAGCCGATCCCACGGAGGTGCTGCGTGGACACGGTCATCGTGCAACTGCCCGGCCCGGGGCCGGAACCGGCGCCCGGCGCGGCGCCCGGACTGCTGCGGATGGGCCCGGGCGAGGCCGCGGTGTTCGGCCGCGGCGAACCCGGCCGCCCGGCCGCCATCCCGCTGCCCGACCAGGGCGTCTCGCGCCGCGCGGGCGAGGTGGTCGCGGCCGAGGACTACTGGCGGCTGTCCAACTTCTCCACCACCGCCACCTATGTGGTGGAGAACCTCGAAGGGGCGGGGGAGCACATCAAGGTCGCCCCCGGCCGGCTCGGCGCGCCCGTCCCGTTCGAGCTCTCCCGGGTCCTGCTGCCCGCCCTCGCCGAGCCCGCCACCTTCAAGGTCTTCGCCCCGCAGCACGCCTACCTGGACGGCCACCCCGGCGGCGCGGACGGCGAACGCACCGTCAGCCCCTTCGCCCTGGACCCGACCGCCAAGTACTTCCTGGTCCTACTGGCGCTCTGCGAGCCCCGACTGCGCTCGCCCTCCACCGCCGCCGTCCCCGGGGCGACCGAGGTGCTGTCCCGGCTGCGCGCCCTGCCCTCCTGCCACGGGCTGACCCGCTCGGCGGTGAACTACCACATCGACTACCTGGTCGGCGCCAAACTGCGGCTGCGCGAGCCGTACGAGGAGGGCCCGGCCGGCGGCAAGCGCGAGGAACTCGTCGCCCTCGCCCTGCGGTTCGACCTGGTCCGGGAGGAGCACCTCGCGCTGCTCCCGCCCCGGCGCCCGGCCGTCCGACCGTGACCCGGCGCGCCCGCGACGCCGGCCGGCCGGACGCGCGGCCGCCGTTCGAGCTCCCCGACGGCTACCGGCTGGCCGGCTACCGCACCGGCGCCTTCCTCGGCGCGGGCGCCTGGGGCAGCGTCTACGCCGCGGAGGGCCCGGACGGCACCCCGGCCGCCGTCAAGCTCCTCGGCCCGGCCTGTTCCAGCCCCGGTCAGCGCCGCACCCTGGCCCAGATGGCCGCGGGCGAACTGCGCTTCAGCCGCCGCGCCGACCACCCCCACCTGATCCGCACCCTCGCGGTGCTCACCGTCGACGACCCCGGCCACCCCGAACTGGACGGCGCCGTCGCCCTGGTGATGGAACGCGCCGCCCGCAGCCTCCAGGACCTGCTCGCCACCGCCCGCCCCGGCACGGCGCTGCCCGGCGCCGAGCGGATCCTCGCCGAGGTCTGTGCCGGACTGGTCCACATGCACCGGTCCGGCTGGGTGCACGGGGACCTCAAACCGGCCAACATCCTGCTGATGCCCGACGGCACCGCCAAGATCGCGGACTTCGGACTGGCCGCCGAGCTGGAGGGCACCCACGCCTACGCCCCGCCGCTCGGCTCGCCCGACCACGTCCCGCCCGAGTGGTGGTCCCAGCGCACCGGCGCGCGCGGGGTCGCCGTGCGCCCCAGCGCCGACGTCTGGGCCTTCGGCGTGATCACCCACCAGCTGCTCACCGGCGGGCTGCACCCCTTCCTCGGCGCCACCGCCCGGGCCCGCTCGCTGGCCGCCCAGGCGTACGCGCGCGGCGCGGCCCCGCTGCGGCCGGACCAGGCGCTGCCGTCCCGCTGGCGGCCCGTGGTGGCGGCCTGTCTGGCCGCCGACCGGGACGAGCGGGCCCGCACCGACGTCGCCGCGCTGGTCGCCCGGGCCACCGCCCGGCCGGCCGGGCGCCGCCGGGCGGTGCGGGCCGGCGTCGGCCTGCTGGCCGGTGCGGCCGTGCTGCTGGCGCTGACCGGCGGCCCCGAGCCGGTCGGGTCGGCGCCCCACCGGGCGCGGCCGCTGCCCGGCGCGATCCCGGCCGGCTCCGACGTCCCGACCGCCTACCGGGGCATGATCGAGGACGCCGCCCGGCGCTGCCCCGAACCGGAGATCACCCCGATCCTGCTGGCCGCGATGCTCAAGGCGGAGAGCGGCTTCGACCCGAACGCGGCCCGCCCGGAGACCGGCGAGTACGGCATCGCGATGTGGACGCCCGCGGTCTTCGACGCCTGGGCCAAGGCCGCCAACCATCCCGGCCCGAAGTCGTACCTGGACCCGGGCGACGCGATCGCCGCGATGGGCAACTACGTCTGCTGGCTCGACCAGCAGCTCAAGCGGCGCGGCTACACCCGGGACCTGCCAGCCCTGGTCACCGCCGCCTACAGGACCAGCGACAAGACGGTGGCGGCCGCCGGGGGCGTCCCGGACCGGGTGCGGCCCCATGTCGACAAGGTGCTCCGGTACCTGGCCGAATACGGAGGGTGATCGCGCAAATCGGGATGAGTTGTGCCACATCCCTCTGTATCCGGCGCGGGCAGCCGGAAGACCGGCCTCCGGTCTGGGATCCTCGGGCGCATGATCACGAAGCTCCGCGCGGCCGCCGCGCAATGGACCGTCGTCGTCCCGCTGGCGGCGTTCGTCGTCCTCGCCCTGACCTGGCACGAGGACCTGCCCGGCTGGGTGGTCGGGGTGGTCGCCGCGTTCCTGATCGGGGCGGTCCTGGCGGCCGTGCACCACGCGGAGGTGATCGCGCACTGGACCGGGGAGCCGTTCGGATCGCTGGTGCTCGCGGTGGCGGTCACCGTGATCGAGGTCGCGCTGATCGTCACGCTGATGGCCGACGGCGGGGACAAGTCCTCGACCCTCGCCCGGGACACCGTGTTCGCCGCCGTGATGATCACCTGCAACGGGATCATGGGCCTGTCGATCATCGTGGCCGCGGTCAAGTACCGCACCGCCGTCTTCAACGCCGAGGGCACCGGCACCGCGCTCGCCTGCATCGCCACCCTGGCCACGCTCAGCATGGTGCTGCCGACCTTCACCACCAGCACCCCCGGCCCGCAGTTCTCCACCACCCAGCTGACCTACGCGGCGATCGCCTCGATCGTGGTGTACGGGCTGTTCGTGGCCACCCAGACGCTGCGGCACCGGGACTACTTCCTGCCGGTCACCGCCGAGGGCAAGGTCCGCCGGGACGAGGAGGACGAGCACGCCACCCCGCCCACCGTCCGGGCCGCCGGGTTCAGCCTGCTGCTGCTCGCGGTCGCGCTGGTCTCGGTGGTGGGCCTGGCCAAGGGCGTCTCGCCGACCATCGAGTCCGCGGTGGAGAGCGCCGGGCTGCCGCACGCCGTGGTCGGCGTGGTGATCGCCCTGATGGTGCTGCTGCCGGAGACCATCGCGGCGCTGCGGGCGGCCGCCCGCAACCGGGTGCAGACCAGCCTCAACCTGGCCCTCGGCTCGGCGCTGGCCAGCATCGGCCTGACCATCCCGGCCGTCGCGATCGCCTCCGCCTGGCTCTCCGGCCCGCTCGTCCTCGGCTTGGAGCCCTCGCACATGGTGCTGCTGACGCTCACCGTGGTGCTCGGCACCCTGACCGTCATCCCGCGCCGGGCGACCCTGCTGCAGGGCGCGCTGCACCTGGGGGTGCTGGCGGAGTTCGTGGTGCTGGCGGTGAATCCGTGACGCCGGTGAACCACTGAGGCGGTCCCGGCCGTCGAGAGGAATGGAAGCCCCTGGCACGTCCCCCCGTGCGGTCAGGGGCTTCCGTCGTCTTCGGCCGTGACCTCGGCGGCCCTGCGGGTGGCCGGTATTGGCCGGTCCGCGGCCCGGGTCCGCGTGTCGGGGCGGCGGGCCGTGGGCGGGGTTCTCTACTCTCCGTCTGGAACCGCCCAGTCCGCTGTCTCCGTTGTGCGAGCGGCCGACCGCGTCAGCCGCCGGTCGAGCCGTCAACCGATCCGACCCAGGGGGAGTGACCGATGCCCGGCCCAGAGCAGCAGGTGCGCACGGAGCGGCAGGGGCCCGCCCGGGCCGAGGACAGCGCCGACGTCATCGTGGTCGGCGCCGGACCGGCCGGCGCCACCGCCGCCTACCACCTCGCCCGCACCGGCCTGGACGTCCTGCTGCTGGAGAAGTCCGCCTTCCCGCGCGAGAAGGTCTGCGGCGACGGGCTCACCCCGCGTACCGTCAAACAGCTGGTCGACATGGGCATCGACGTCTCCGAGGGCGCCGGCTGGCTGCACAACAAGGGCCTGCGGCTGATCACCGGCCGCCGCTCGCTGGAGTTCGACTGGCCCGAGCTCTCCGCCTTCCCCGGCCACGGACTGGTGCGCCGGCGCGCCGACTTCGACGAACTGGTCGCCCGCAGGGCCGCCGCGGCCGGCGCCCGCCTGATCGAACGGGCCAATGTGGCGGGCCCGTTGACGGACGAGCGGACCGGCCGGATCACCGGCGTCAGCGCCAGGCTGGGGGAGGGTCGCGAGCCGGTCGAGTACCGGGCCCCGATCGTGGTGGCCGCCGACGGCAACTCCACCCGGCTCTCCGTCGCCATGCAGCGCTACCGGCGCACCGACCGCGCGATGGGCGTGGCCTACCGCACCTACTTCACCACCCCGCGCCACGACGACCGCTACCTGGAGGCCTGGCTCGACCTGCGCGACCCGGGCGACCCCGCCCGCCGCGTGCTGCCCGGCTACGCCTGGGTGTTCGGCATGGGTGACGGCACCGCCAACGTCGGCCTCGGCGTCCTCGACACCGCGAAGACCGACCTCGACTGGCGGGAACTGCTGCGGCGCTGGTGCGCCGACCTCCCGCCCGGCTACGAGTACCACCCCGGGGCCGTCACCGAGCCGATCCGCGGCTCCGCCCTGCCGATGGGCCTCAATCGCCAACCCCACTACGCCGACGGCCTGTTGCTGATCGGCGACGCGGGCGGCACGGTCAGCCCCGGCACCGGCGAGGGGATCGCCTACGCGATGGAGTCCGGCCGCTACGCCGCCGAGACCATCGTCCAGGCGCACGCCCGCCGCACCGACCGCGGCCGTGAACTCGCCCTGCGCGCCTACCCGCAGAAGCTGCGCTCCGCCTACGCGGGCTACTTCGCGCTCGGCCGGCTGGCCGCCGACCTGCTCGGCCGCCCCCGGCTGCTCGGTGCCGCCGGTGCCGCCGGGCTGGGCCATCCGGCGCTGCTGAAGGCGGCGTTCCGGCTGATGGTCAACCTGACCGAGCCCGACTCCAAGGACGCCCTGGACCGGCTGCTCCACCTGCTCGGGCGGGTGGCCCCGGGGCGGTGAGGCCGGTGCCGGACCGCCCATCCTCCCGGGTGCGCGGGGCCGGTGTCCCGGCTTCGGCCGAAAATGGCGAGAGCGACTGGCCCATAGTTCCATCGTATTGACGGATGATCAGGTGATCGGATTGCCTGGTGTCGAACTGGCCACGGAGGGTGAGCGAAACGCCCCTCCGTGGCTCCATTTCCGATGCCCCCGATCGACGGAGACACCGTGCGCCTTCGCCTTCGCCTTCGCCTGCTCGTCGCGCCGCTCGCCGCGGCCGCCGCCCTCACCGCCGTGACCGCGCCCGCCGCGCTCGCCGCCCCTGGCACCGGAGCCGCGACCAGCGGCACCACGACCACGAGCGCCACGACCACCGGCACCACGACCACCGGCACCCCCGCCGACCAGTGCTCGGCGGCCTTCCGGCAGGACGACGCGCGGCTCGGCCCGCAGGACCTTCCGAGCAGCGGCCCGGTCGGCCGCCAGCTGCTCGGCTACCAGCGCACCGGCGGCGCCAGCGAACAGGACTTCCTCGCCACCTACTACGACCAGAGCGCCAACGGCGGCAAGGGCGGCTGGAAGTACCCGCCGGCCGACGGCTACGTCACCCTGCCCGACGGCTCCCCGGTCGAGTTCGACCTCACGCTGTACCCGAACCAGAACATCGACCGCTACGGCAGCGAGTACGGCGCCTTCCTCGCCCCCGAGGGCCTGCCGTACGCCAACCGCGCGATACCCCCGCAGAGCCTGGACGGCACCCCGGCGGCCGGCTGCAACTACCACGACTACAAGGTGGTCAAGCCCTTCACGGTGCACGCCGGACCGATCGCGCCCTGGTTCAACCAGCCCGGCTGGGGCCTGCAGTACCAGCTCGACGCGACGCTGCTCCCCGGCGGGCCGGCCAAGCTGAACGTGCTCTGGCTGGTCGAGAACGGCTACCTGGCGCGGATCTGACGCTCCGACGAGCGCCCGGCGGCCCCGCCCCGGCCGGTCACCGGGCGCTCTTCCCTTCCGCCCGCTCCGTCCGGCCCGGAAATTCGGTGGCGGCCGCGGCCGGACCGGGCGTAGGAAGGGAGGGTGACCAGCAGCGACACGGCGACCGACCGGAGCCTCTTCCAGCCCACCGTCCTCGACCTCGGCGACGTCCGGCTGCGCCCCTGGGGCCGTGCCCTCGACCTGACCGGGGGGACGGTCGCCGCTGTGATGGCGGCCGCCGCGGACCGGGAGGTCGCCCGCTGGAACCCGCTGACCGACGCCACCCGTCCGGCCGGTGCCGAGGCCTACCTCGACCGCGCCGACGAGCGCTGGGCGGACGGCAGCACCGCCTGCTTCGCCATCACCGACGCGGCCGACGGCACCCTGTGCGGCAACGTCGTCCTGAAGTGGACCGACCGGGCCGAGGGCATCGCCATGGTCGGCTACTGGCTGCTCGCTGCCGCCCGCGGCCGGGGCCTGGCCACCCGCACCGCCGACGCCGTCACCAGGTGGGGCGTGCGCACCGCCGGTGCGCGCCGGATCGAGCTGTACCACGCCGTCGACAACGCCCCGTCCTGCCGGGTCGCCGCCCGGGCCGGCTTCCCGTACGAGGGCACCCTGCGGGCCTCCTACCGCGACGGCGACGGCCCGTACCACGACGAGCACCTGCACGCCCGGCTGGCCACCGACCCGGAGCCGCGCCTCGCCTGAGCGGGCGGCGGGCCCGGGCCGAAGGCGGGCCCGGGCCGGTGGAGGGGGCCCGGGCCGGTGGAGGGGGCCCGGCTCAGCCGCCCTCGCGCTTGATCCACTCGCCGCCGCCCAGCGGGTAGTCGTAGCCGGGCCGGCCGACGTTCGCGCTGGTCCGGAACGGCGTACCGCCGTTGTCGGCCTTCACGCTGCCGTGGCGGTCACCGCTGGACCAGTCCAGCGTGAGGTCCCACCGGACGTCGTGCGCCTTGGTGTGCGCGACGACGTAGAAGACCTCGGGGTCGGTCTTGCTGACCTTGTACGGGAAGTCGCGCTGGCCGCCCTTGACGGTGATCACCGGACTGCCCCGGTCGAGGTCGATGTCGAAGGACTTGGTCTCGACCCCGCCGCCGCAGCCGACCCCCATCGAGTAGTCGTTCCAGGCCAGCGGCGCGCCCTTGGAGGTGATCCGCACGTGCAGTGCCTCCAGGACGACGGTGTCCGTGCCGGTGCCCTGGACGGTCAGTGCGACCTCCTGCTCGCCGGAGGAGACCGCGCCGTAGGCGGCGGCCCAGCGCGGGGCGTCGCGCTCGGCTGCGGGCGGGCCGACCTGGGCGGGCGCGCTGTTGACCAGGAAGTGCTGGCTGCACGGGTCGTCGTAGACGTACGGGCGGGTGCCGACGGTGATCGGCGCGGTGGTGCTGCCGGTCGGGGTGGGCGTGGCGGCCCGGCCCGGGGACGCCGTGCCGGTGGTCGCCCCGGCGGTGACCCCGGCAGCGGCCGGGGCGGTGGCCGAGGGGGATGGAGCGGGGACGGACGGGTCCGGCCCGGCGGGCGCGTCCGTCGTCGTCGGTTCCGGGCCGCCGCCCACCGCCAGCTCCGCCGTCGTGCCCGGCGCGCCGTCCGTCGCCGGGGCCGTCGGGCTGCCGGCCGCCGCCGTGGCGCCGGCGGGCTGCTGGTCGCCCGTGCCGGTCCCGCCGCACCAGCGGGCCGGGCGGGCCACGACCAGCGCGACGGTCAGCAGGACGACGCCCGCGGCGGAGGCGATCAGCACTCCGCGGCGGCGCCGCGGTGGGGCGGTCGGCGCTCCCACCTCGATCACCGGGTCCTCCTCGGCGGAGTCGGCGGTGGCCGGCCGGGCGCGTTCCGGTTCGGTGACCGGTTCGACGGCCGGTGCTCCGACCGGTTCGACGGCCGGTGCCCCGGTTGGTGCGCCGACCGGTCCGCTGCCCGGTTCCGCCCGCTCCGCCCGCTCCGCCCGCTCCGCCCGGCGGCCGCGGGCCGCGTCCGCCAGGATCCAGCTGCGGTGCAGCGCCACCAGCTCGTCCGGCGTGGCCCGGCACACCTGGGCGAAGCGCTCCGCCGGCTGGTACTCGTTGGGCAGCGCCGCGCCGCTGCAGTAGCGGTGCAAGGTCGACGTACTCATGTGCAGCCGCTTGGCCAGCGTCCCGTAACTCAGGCCCGAGCGGGTCTTGAGTTCGCTCAGCAGCCGTGCGAACTCCGCCGCCTCCGTGGTCCCCGTGTCCTCCGACACCCGTCCCCTCCGTTCCCCCCGCGTCCCGTTCCAGCGTTCCAGGCCCCGTCAACTTCCACTGGTCAGAGCCCGTTTCGCCGTTCCACCCTACCCATCGTGCCGTCAGGTGTGGTGGCCGGGACGGCTCGCGCCGCAGGCTTCGGTCATCCGGTCGGGCCGCCGACCGGGAGACCGCCGAAAGGGGCACCCCGCATGTCCGTCCGCACCTCCCGCGTCCGACTGGCCGTTGCCGCGGGCGTCGCGCTCGCCGCCCTCTCGCTGACCGCGTGCACCGACAACGACAGCGGGGACATCGCGACGGCCACCGGCCCGACGCTCAAGGCCGCCTCCTCCGGCGCGCCGACGGCCCCCGCACCGACGGCCCCCGCGCCGTCCGCCGCCGCATCCGGGGACGGCGCGTCCGGTGACACCGGCAAGGCCCCGACCACCGCCCCGAAGGCCCCGACCCGCATCCCGGCGCCGCCCAAGCCCGCCAAGCCCGCCGAGCCGGGCACCTGCGAAGGCGGCAACACCAAGACCACGGCCGCCCCGTTGAACCGTCCGGTCAACCACATGCTGCTGACCGTCACCAATACGGGTACCGGGGCGTGCTTCCTGTACGGCTACCCGGCGGTGCGCTTCGGCGAGGCCCAGGCCGTGCCCCCGGTCATCGACGACTCCAAGCCCCAGGCCGTCGTCACCCTCCAGCCCGGCGAGTCCGGCTACGCCTCCGTCAACCTCTCCTCCACCGACGGCGGCAACGCCGGGCACGGCTACACCGCCACCTCGCTGACCGTCTACTTCTCCGGCCCCGCCATGAGCGGGAGCGTCGGCACCGGAGCCCACCCCGCCCTGCCCGCCAAGGGCGTCTACGTCGACGACTCCCTCAAGGTCACCTACTGGCAGCAGTCCATGGACGACGCCACCTCCTGGTAACCCACACACCGACCCCCGCACCCACCGCCCGCACGGCCACCGCCCCCGGCCGGTCCGGAAGCTGAGTCAATGTCACAGTCCCGTCCCTGTCATGTCCCGGCGATTGTGACGCCCCGGGTGGCACCGAAACCCGTCGGTCCACCGTCCTGTGGTGTGTTCGCACCGACCACACCCGCTCTCACCCGTCGACATCAAGGAGCCGTCATGTCCGTCCGCCACCGCCGCCCGCTGCTCGCCACCGCCGTCCTCGTCGCCGGCGCCGGACTCGCGCTGACCGCTTGCGGGCCCGACAACAGCGACCCGGTCGCCGGGGCGACGGCCTCCGCGACCGGCGCGGCCTCCGCCGCACCGGCGGCGACGGGCGCCCCGGCGGGCTCGCACCCCACCACCCACGCGCCGAAGCCCTCCGGCACCGGCCGCCCCGGCGGGAACGGCGGCGCGACCGGTGGAACCGGCGCCTCCGGCGGCCCCTGCGACATCCAGAACCTGTCGATCCACATGACGCCCCGATCCGGGGCTCCCACCCAGTTCGTGATCGACGTGAAGAACACCGGCGGCAGCGCCTGCACCCTGAGCGCCACCCCGGGTGTCAACCTGGGCAACTCCACCGCCCAGGACCAGAGCAAGAACCTCAAGCCGATCCTGGCCAGCGGCACCGAGCGGTTCACCGTCGCGGCGGGCAAGAACGCCTACGTGGCGATCGACGTCAACCCGAGCGGCGCCACCACCGGAACCGTCCCCGGCATCAACGAGGTCAACGTGCTGGCCGACGACGACGACACCAACATGCCCCTCGCCAACACCCAGAACTTCCCGCTCCCGGCCGGCGCGAAGGTGCTGGACCCGAAGATGGGCGTCTACCGCGCGAGCGTCGCGGAGGCGGTCGCCTCCATGGCCTCGGCCCCCAAGTAGGTCAGCCCGAGGTGACGACGGGGGCCGGGGTGAGGGATGGTTCGGGGTTCCGGCCCTCGGGTGGTAGGCAGGCGGCGGCGACGGCCGCCAGGGCGTAGGCGAACCCGGCGAACAGCGCGATACTCGCCGCCAGGCCCAGCCGTCCGGAGAGCTGGCCGACCAGGGCGGGGAACGCGGCGCTGACCACCCGGCCGAGGTTGTAGCAGAACCCCTGCCCGCTGCCCCGGACCCGGGTCGGGTACAGCTCGGCGAACAGCGCGCCCAGCCCGCCGGGGATGCCGGCCGAGAAGAACCCGAGCGGCGCGCCCGCGACCAGGGTGCCCAGGTCGCCGAGCGGCAGCAGCAGGTAGGGCAGCAGGGTCACCAGGCAGCCGACCGCGAAGACCAGCACGTTGCGGCGGCGGCCGATCCGGTCGGAGAGCCGGCCCGAGGCGAGGTAGCCGAGGAACGAGCCGGCGATGAAGACCGTGAGGTGCCCGCCGCTGCTCATCACCGACAGGTGCCGGGTGGTGTGGAGGTAGGTCGGCAGGAAGGTGGTCAGGGCGTAGTAGCCGCCGTGGCTGCCGAGCCCCAGCAGGGCGCCGAGCACGGTGACCCGCAGCAGACCGGGGCGGAAGATCGCGGTCGGTGAGGCCGGCTCCCGGCGCCGTTGCTCGGCGGTGGGGTCGGGGATCCCGCGGCGCAGGGCGAGCACCAGCAGCGCGGGCAGCACGCCGAGCCAGAACATCGCCCGCCACGCCCAGGCCTCCGGCAGGACGGCGACCAGCACCGAGTAGGCGGCCAGGGTGAAGGCCCAGCCGACCGCCCACCCGCTCTGCACCGCCCCGAGCACCCGGCCCCGGTGCCGGGAGGTCACGTACTCGCTGATCAGCACCGTGCCCGCGGCCCACTCACCGCCGAAGCCGAGGCCCTGGAGGCAGCGCAGCGTGAGCAGGGACGGGAAGTCGTCGGCGAAGCCGACCAGCGCGGTCGCCACCGCGTACCAGGCGATGGTGAAGCGCAGCACGGCCACCCGGTCCCAGCGGTCGGAGGCCGCCCCGGCCAGCCAGCCGCCGAGCGCGGTGCTGATCAGGGTGGCCGAGGACGCCAACCCGCCCTGGCCGCCGGTGAGATGCCACAGTGAGGTGAGGGTCGGCAGCACCAGGCCGTAGATCTGGGCGTCGGCGCCCTCCAGCGCCCAGCCGCCGAAGGTGGTCCAGAACGCCCGCCGGCCGGCGGGGGAGGTCGAGCGGTACCACTCGCGCATGTCCGCTCCTCACCTGGCGCCGATGGGGCGGCGGATGGCGGGAGTTGGCAGATATGATCGTGGGCACGTCAGTATGTCGGCGAACATGTGGCCAATATGACACTTCGTCAGGTGCGGGTCCAGGCGGGCCTTAGCATCGCCGAGTGACCTGCGAAACGGCCGAGTCGGTGGACTTCCACGCCCATGTGTTCCACCGCGGCCTGCCGGGCGTCGACCGCCCCCGCTACCTCCCGGACCGCGACGCCCTCCCGGCGGCCTACCTGGCGCTGCTCGACCGGCACGGCATCGGCGGCGCGGTCCTCGTCCAGCCCAGCTTCCTGGGGGCGCGCAACGACTTCCTGCTCGACTGCCTGGCCCGGCACCCCACCCGGTTCCGCGCCGTCGTCGTGCTGGACCAGGACCGGTTGCACCGCCCGGCGGCCCTCGCCCCGCTCGCCGTCGACGGCGTCGCGGGCGTCCGGCTCAACCTGATCGGCCGACCGGTCCCCGACCTGACCGGGCCGCACTGGCGGCAGTTGGCCGTGCAGCTGGCCGACCGCGGCCGGCACGTGGAGGTGCACGCGGCGGGCGGCCAGTGGACGGCCCTCGCACCCGCCCTGCGCAGCTGGCCGTCCGCCGTGGTGATCGACCACCTCGGCCTGCCCGGCGCGTCCGGGGCCTCCGAGGAGGCCGACCGCACGGTCGTGGACCTGGCCGGGCGCGACCACGTGTGGCTCAAGGTCTCCGCGCCCTACCGCTGCGCCCCCGGCCGGGCCGCCCGGATGCTGCGCCTGGTCCTGGCGGAGGCCGGCCACCGGCGCCTGCTGTGGGGCAGCGACTGGCCCTGGACCCGGCACGAGGACGGCCGGACCTACGCCGACTGCCTCGCCTGGCCGGCCGCCCACCTGGACCCGGCGGCCCTGTGCGCCGCCACCGTCGACAACCCGGCCCGGCTGCTGAACTGGTCGCCGTCGCCCGGACGTTGAGGAGCGGCCGGAAACCCGGGTGACGGCGGTGCCGGGGCGGGCGATCATGACCGGATGACCGCTGCCGATCAGCCCTGGTGGAACCTCCACGAGGCCGTCGCCCTCTGGGGTGCGCGGCTGGCCCCGGCCGCCGCCGTGGTCGACGCCGCCGTCGAGGCGCTGGCCGCCGGCCGCGACGGCCCGGCGCTGGGCGAACTGGCCGCGCTGGAACGGGGCGAGGCCGATGACCGGCTGCCGGAGCTGCTGGACGCCGCCTGCGCCGAGCTCGGCCTGCCCCGGCCCGTACGGGACGGTCGGGCGACCGAGGAGGCGGGCGTCCGGGCGCTGGCCCGGCGGGTGATGTCCGGGCAACTGGCCCCCCGCCGCTTCACCACGCTGCTGCACGAGGCATTCGGGCACCGGCTGGAGCTGGTCGAACCCTTCGACGGTCTCCACTACGACTACGAGAACGAGTTCGGCGAACTCACGGAGGCCCAACTCGACGCCGAGGTACTGGAGGAGGCCTGGCGGCTCGGCGCCGACCCGGCGCTCGCCGCCCGGCGCCGCCCGGTGACCACGGCCCGCGGACTGGTCCTCGGCTACCTCGCGGACCTCGACGGGATCCTCGCCGATCTGGGCCGGCACCGGCCGCCGGCCGCCTCCCTGGCCGACTGGCTCCACCTCGCCCGGAGCCGCCGGATCCCGCGGACCGGGGTGGTCGGCGGCCGGCTGTACCGGGTGCACGGCGCGGGCTGCCGGTTCACCGGCCCGGACGGGGTCGAGGTCGACGTGGACACCGCCGGGCCGGACGGGGTGACCTTCGACGCCTGGCGGCTGCAGTGCCACGGCGCCGGCCTGCCGGAGCCGTTCGCCGCGTCGCAGGACGAGCTGCGGGCCGCCGCGTCGGCGCTGCCGCAGCTCGCCGAAGGGGCCTGGCCCGGCTGGTTCGTTCTGGCGACTACCGGTGGTACTGGGCGAGTTGGATGAGGTTGCCGCAGGTGTCGTCCAGTACCGCGACGGTGACCGGGCCCATGGCCGTCGGCTCCTGGGCGAAGCGGACACCGAGGCGGTGCAGCCGGTCGTACTCGGCGTGCACGTTGTCCACCGCGAACTGGGCGGCCGGGATGCCGTCCTCGACCAGGGCCGTCTTGTACGGGCCGACGGCGCGGTGCTGGTCGGGCTCCAGCAACAGCTCGGTGCCGTCGGGCTGTTCGGGGGAGACCACGGTGAGCCAGCGGTACTCGCCGACCGGGACGTCCTCCTTCCTCACGAAGCCGAGCACCTCGGTGTAGAAGCGCAGCGCCTTGTCCTGGTCGTCGACGAACACGGTGGTCAGGTTGATCCTCATCGGATGTCCTCCGGGGTGCCCTGGTGATCGCGGTTGCCGAGGCGATCGTAGATCGCCCGCAGCCAGGGCCGCCGGACGGCGGGGAGCCGGGCGAGGCGGTGCAGCAGCAGGTCGGGGGCGGGCTCGAACAGCCGGTACGGGTGCGGCGGCAGCGGGTCGTCGCGCTCCTCCCCGGCGGGCAGCCGGGTCGTCAGGCGGGGCGGCGGGAACGCCAGGTACGCCCACACCCCGGCGTCCAGCGGCACGGTGACGGGCCCGGCGGGCGGCTGCCAGGCGGCGCCCGTCCACGGGTGGCGGGGGACCAGGGCGAGGTCCGTGGGCGGGACGGGGGCGAGGCCAGGCCCGGCCAGGCGCAGGGCCCGGGCCGGGGGACCGGCCGGGAGCAGCCGGTGCAGGGTGCGGCCGAAGGTCTCGGTGAGCAGGCCCGGGGCCACGGCCACCGGCTCCCCGCCGGAGGCGGCCAGCACCTCGGCCAGGGCCGTCCCGACCGCAGCGCGCCAGCGGTCGCTCCACCAGCCGTCCGGCTCGACCGGCGGCAGCGGCGGAACCGCCCAGCCGTCCCCGGCCGGCCGGGCCGGGCCCTCGATCGGGAGACGCCGTACGGCCCGTGGGTGGAGCCACACCTGCTGCCACCGGTAGCAGTCGTCGATCCGGGAACCCACCGTGCGCCCGCACCGCTGGCAGGCCAGGTTCGGGCCGCCGGCCGCGGCGCAGCAGCCCTCGCACTCCCCGGGCAGCAGCACGGTGCCGCGGGAGTCGCCCGGGGCCAGCAGCACCGCGCCGCCGGGGCCGCTCCACAACCCCTGGACGGGTGCGTACACGCCCTGGGCGGCGGCCTCGGCGGCCGTGACCGCCGCCCAGGGCCGCCAGGGGCGCTCGGAGGGCTCGGGGTCGACGGCGAAGGTCCCCGGCTCCAGCAGCGGCGGCAGGTAGCGGTCCCCGCCGTGCCGGTGGGCGTGCGGCGGCAGGGCCGCCTCCGTCACCGGCGCCGTCAGCTCCGCGCCGCACCCGGCGCACGCGAACACCGCCACGCGTCCTCCCCCCTGCGACGGGCCCCGCCCATCGACGAGCGGAGTATTCCGGCCCGGGCACCGTCCGCCAAGCGGTTTTCGCCCGGTCGCGCGGCCGTCCGCGGCAGGCAGCGCGTCCGGCCGGGCGGCGACCTAACCTGGAAGGGCGCATCCGGTGCGCGGCCCGCGGAGGGCGGCGCACCGGCCCGAGTACGGAAGCGGGAGCGGTGGCCATGACGGTGATCTCGGCGGCTCTCTTCGGTACCGACTGGCGGCCCCGGCCGCCCGGCGGCGCCGAGCTGCTGCGCGAGTGCGCCGCGCGGGGCTGGACGGTCGTGCTGACCGGTCCCGGCCCGGCCGGGGCGCCCGCGCTGACCGTGACCGCCCCCGGCGACGACCCGGTACGGGCCGCGCTGGCGCTGGTGGACGGCGTGCCCTCGCACGCCGTGGCCGTCGCCGGAAGCGTGCGCGAGGTACGGGCGGCGCGCCGGGCCGGGGTGCCCTGCGTCGCCCTGGAGGCCGGCGGGGACGCCGGTCCGGAGCTGCGGGCGGCCGGCGCGGCGGAGGTCCACCGCGACGCCGCCGCCCTGCTGCGTGTCCTGGACGACAGCCTGCTCGCCCGTCCCCGGGCCTTCGGGCGCGTGGCCGCCGCAACCGGCGGCCCCCGGAACGGTTAACGCCGGCCCGTACCGGGCAACCGCCCGGGTGCGAGCACGTCACCCGAAGTGTCGGAGGTGACCGAGATGGACGGACCCGCGTTGAGCGGACGGGAGCGGCGGCTCCTTGAGGAGATCGAGTCCGATCTGCGCCAGGACACGCGTCTCGACCGGAAGTTGAGCACGATGGGGGCGAACCCGCCGAACCGGTTCCGGGCCGCGCTGCGCGGCGTCGGGCACCGGGTCTCGGCGGGGGTGCTGCTGACCGCGCTGGTGATGACGTCGCTGTGCGTGGCCATCGGCGTGCGCACCCCGACCACCGCCGTGCTGACCGCCCTCGGGGTGGTCTGGGCGGCCACGGTGGCGGCGTCGGTGGCGGCCGCGGTGCTGTTGCGGCGGCGCCGGGAGCGCGGCGCCGGCGGCATCGATCCCGAGCCCGGCGGGCCGGGCGGGCGGACCGGACGCCGTGAGCGCCGGGACCGTGGCGATGGCCGCGAGGACCGGGGCGAAGGCCGCGAACGTCGGCCCTGGGACCGCCCGGAGGCGTGAGGTGACCCGATGAGCACTGACCTGTGGGAGTACCGTCCGGGCTCCCATCCCGCCGCCGACCTCAGCCTGGTCGGGTACGAGGTGCACGGCACCGACGGCCCGCTCGGCCGGGTCGAACAGGATGCCGGCGACCACCTGCGGGTCGACGCCGCCCCCTGGGTGCCGGGCGCCCGGGTACTCGTCCCGGTCGGCGTGGTCGCCCGGATCGACCACCTGGACCGCAGCGTCCACCTGGACTGCCCGCGGGCCCGGCTGGGCACCGCCCCGCCGTCGGCCGAGAACCTCACCGTCCCCCGCCGGCACTGAGCCATGGGCTGGCCGTCCACCACCCTGACCGGCCGGACGATCGCCTTCCTGGTCGCCCCCTACGGCGCCGAGCAGCGCCAACTGGCCTCGGCCTGGCAGGCGGTGGCCGAGTCCGGCGGCACCCCGCGGCTGCTCTCCACCGCCCCGGGGCGGGTCCAGGCCGTCCGGCAGCACGCCCTCGGGGACACCTTCGCGGTGGACGGCCTGGTCGCCGAGGCGGATCCGGCCGGGTACGACGGGCTGGTGCTGCCCGGCGGCGTGGCCAATCCGGACCTGCTGCGGCTGGACGGGGCGGCCGTCGCCTTCGTACGGGACTGCTGCGCCGCCGGCCGCCCGGTCGCGGCGATCTGCCACGCGCCCTGGACGCTGATCGAGGCCGGCGCCCTGCGCGGCCGCACCCTCACCTCCTGGCCGAGCCTGCGCACCGACCTGCTCAACGCGGGCGCCCACTGGGTCGACGAGGAGGTGCACGTCTGCCGGGACGGGCCGGGCCCGCTGGTGACCGGCCGCGGGCCGGCCGACCTGCCGGTGTTCGAGGACACCCTGGTCACCGAGTTCGCCCACGCGGCGGCGAAGCGGCGGCGGTGACACGGCCGTTCGGGCCGGACGGACTCCGCGGACCCGGTACGTCCCGCGGACCCGGAACGTCCCGCAGGCCCCGCAGTCCCGGACCGGCGGCTCAGTCCCCGCGCAGGCGGACGAAGGTGGCCGTGGGCGGCCGGCCGGTGAGGGTCAGCTCGGCGCGCAGCGGGCCGGTGAGCGGGTGCACCTCGCCGTGGTCGGGGTCGACCGCGGGCGGGCCCAGCAGCGGTCCGGCGGCCCGGGCGACCTCGCGGGCCTGGACCGGGGTGAGCCGTGGAGTGGTGAGCAGCACCCGGCCGTCGTCCAGGCCGAGCACCAGGGCGTGCGGCCGGGCGGCCGGGCCGGTGAGCGCGCGGACGGTGGCGTCCACGGTGTCGCTGCGCCGGTACTTGACCCAGACCCGGCCCGCGCCCTGCGCCCGGTAGGGGGAGGCCGCGGCCTTGCAGACCAGACCCTCCACGCCGGTGTCGGCCAGGCCCGCCATCCACTCCAGCGCCTCCGCCCGATCGGTGGTGGCCAGGACCGGCTGGATCGGCGGTGGGACGTCGGCCAGGGCGGCTAGCAGCAGGCGGCGCCGGTCGGTGAGCGGCAGCCGCCGGACGTCCCGGCCGGGCAGTGCGAGCAGGTCGAAGGCGATCAGCCCGAGTGCGACGTCCGGGGCGGCGGCCCGGGCCCGGCGGCTGTGCAGCAGTTCCTCGAAGGCGAACCGGCCGGACCGCCAGGCGACCAGCTCGGCGTCCAGCACCAGCCCCTCGGGCAGCCGGGCGACGGCGGCGGCGATCGGCGGGAACTCGGGCGCGAGGTCGCGGCCGCTGCGGGCTTGCAGGAACGCCGGGCGCTCGCCGCGGGCGAAGGCGAGGCAGCGGAAGCCGTCCAGCTTGAGCTCGTACTGCACACCGCCGCCGCCCAGCCCGTCGACGGGCGGGACGGCGTGCACGGCGGCGGGGCGCATCACCTCGACGGGTGGCCGCAGCACCTGAGCCTGCTGGGTACGGAGCGGCGGCGGCGCGGAGGGCAGAGCCGGCAGCGGCCGGGCCTCGGCCGGGTCCAGCAGCGGTGCGAACAGGTCGCCGTGCGCCGCCAGCCGGCCGGGCAACTCGGCGAGCGTGAAGACCAGTTCCGCCTCCCCGCGGGCCCGTTCCAGCTCCGCCCAGGACAGCGGGGTGGAGACCGTCGGCAGCGGGCGGGCGCGCAGCGTGTAGGGGGCGGCGGTGGTCTTCCTGGCGTTGTTCTGCGACCAGTCGACCAGCACCCGGCCCCGGCGCCGGGCCTTGGCCATGGTGTGCACCACCAGCTCCGGGTGTGCCGTCTCCAGGGCGGCGGCCAGCGCCTTGGCGTAGCCGGAGACCTCGGCGCTGGGCGTGGGCTCGATCGGCACCAGCAGGTGCAGCCCCTTGGAACCGGAGGTCTTCACCCAGGCCGACAGCCCGTCCGCGGCCAGCCGCTCGCGCAGCAGCAGCGCCACCGCCCGGCAGGTCAGGACGGTGGCGCCGTCGCCCGGGTCGAGGTCCAGCACCAGCCGGTCGGCCAGGCCGGGCGCGGCGGCGTGCCACTGCGGGACGTGCAGCTCCAGGCAGCCCAGGTTGGCGAGCGCGAGCAGCGCCGCGCCGTCCTCCAGGACCACCTGGCGCAGCCGCTCGCCGCTGGTCGGCACGTCCACCGTGCGCACCCAGTCGGGGGTGCCGGGCGGCGCGTTCTTGGCGACGAACACCTCCGCCTCGACGCCGTCCGGGCAGCGCAGGAAGGACACCGGGCGGTCGCGCAGGTGGGGGAGCAGGGCGGTGTGCACGGCGGCGTAGTAGCGCAGCACCTCGCCCTTGGGGGTGCCGATGCTCGGGTAGTACACCTTGTCGAGGTGGGACAGGGCGACGGTGCGTCCGTCCACCGTCAGCTGTGGCATCGGCGGCCTCCGAAGGCTCCCGGGGGTGGCCCCCGCAGCCAGTCTGCCCCGGGACGGCGCTCGCCGCCCCGGGGCCGGTGGCCGGCGCGGGGCCGGGCGTTACGGCGCGCGGCCGGGCGTTACGGCGCCGGGGCGGGCCGGGGCGCGCCCGGGTAGGTGCCGAAGTACCAGTGGTTGCCCTCCGGGTCGGTGGCCGCGAAGTCCCGCGAGCCGTAGTCCGTCTCGGTCAGCCCGGTGGTGATCCGGGCCCCGGCGGCGACCGCCCGGGCGTGCACGCCGTCCGGGTCGGCGGTGACCACGTACGCGCTGAAGCCGCCCGGCTCGCCGCGCCACTGGCCCGGCGCGGTCTCGCGCACCGAGCCGAGCATCACGCCGCCGCCCTCCGGCCAGGCCAGCTCGGCGTGGGAGACGAAGTCGCCCTCCCCGTAGCTGACCACCTCCTGGAAGCCGAAGGCGTCCGACAGGAAGCGGATCAGGGCCCGGGCGTCGGTGGCGCGCAGGGTGGGCCAGACCTGCGGTGCGGGGGTCTCGGTGTCCATGACGATCACTCCTCGGTTCGGGTGCTCACGCCTCCCACTCTGCAGCGGCCGCGCCCGTCCCGCCTTGGACGTTTGGGAACAGCTTCCCCTCCTCCGGGCCCTCCGCCGCCAGCCAGGCGCTCGGTGCGGCGCCGGCCAGCGCGCGGAACTCCCGGGCCAGGTGCGCCTGGTCGAAGTAGCCGCAGCGGGCGGCCAGTTCCGCCAGCCGGGGCGGCGGCGACCCGGCCGCGAGCAGGTGCCGGGCCCGGTCGAAGCGGATCACCCGGGCGGCCGCCTTCGGGGTGAGCCCGGTCTCCCGGCGGAACCGCTCCTGGAGGTGCCGGGCGCTCCACCCGGTCTCCCGGGCCAGCTCCGCCACCGGCAGCGCGCCGCCGCTGCGGCGCAGCGCCCGCCAGGCCCAGTCCACCTCCGGCGGCACCCGCCCGGACGGCCGAGCGGTCCGCAGCAGCGCCGAGTCCAGCACCGCGAACCGCTCCGCCCAGCCGTCGGCCGCCCGGAGCCGCTCGTGCAGGAGCGGGCCGAGCCGCCCGAGCAACTGCTCCGCCGGGAGGTCGATCCCGGCCAACTCCCCGGCGGGCAGCCCGAACAGCGCCCGGGCGGCGAGCGGGTGCACGGCGATCTGCACCCCGGACTGGGCGCCCTCGTGGGTGATCAGCGCGGGGGAGGTGTGCAGGCCGCTGAGCAGCGTGGGGTAACTGCCCGGCGGCTGCGCCGGATCGGGGTGGCCGACGATCACCAGCGGCTCGTCCAGGGTGAGGATGAAGGTCAGGTACGGGGACGGCAGGCCGCGGTGCACGGCGGGGGCCAGGCCGCGCTGCCGGTAGCCCGAGTACCAGGCCACGTACGGGCGCAGCGCCGCGGCGGGCCGGGCGTGGACGGCCTCGTCGACCGCCCCGGTGGCTTGCGTGGTCACGTGGTCCAGTATCGGCGCCCGGGGTCGCGGGCGGGAGCGCGGGTGCCTATGGTGAGGGCACGGTCACCCCGCGCAGCCGCGGTGCGCCGCGAGGGGGAGGACCGTCGGGGGGTAACACCGACGAAGGAGTCCCCGTGACCACTGCCCGAGACATCATGCACACCGGCGCCCAGTGCATCGGCGCCCACCAGACCCTGGACGAGGCCGCGCGGATGATGCGCGAGAAGGACGTGGGCGCGCTGCCGATCTGCGGCGACGACCAGAAGCTGCACGGCATCATCACCGACCGCGACATCGTGGTGCGCTGTCTCGCCGAGGGCAAGGACCCGGCCCGGATGACGGCCATCGAACTGGCCGGGCACCTGCACTGCGTGCGGGCCGAGGACAGCATGGAGGTGGTGCTCAAGAAGATGGAGCAGCACCAGATCCGGCGCATCCCGGTGATCGACGGCGAGCGGCTGGTCGGCATGATCAGCGAGGCCGACCTGGCGATGGGCCACCGTGAGGGCCACCGGCTGACGGACCAGCAGATCATCGAGTTCATGGACAGCGTCTACCTGAGCCGGTGACGCGCCCGCCGGGCCCGGCGGCTCCCCTCTCCGGAGCGGCCGGGCCCGGCGTCCGGGCGTGGCGTCCGTCTCGGTGGGTGGAATCCCTTTCTCGCTCAGCGAGACGGGGGCACAATGGCGGACATGGGGAAACAGTACGAAAGCATCGACGGCCGGCTGCGGCAGTTCATCGAACGCCAGCCCGTCTACTTCGTGGCGACCGCACCGCTGGCCGCCGACGGACACGTCAACCTGTCGCCCAAGGGCCGTTCCGGCACCCTCGCCGTCCTCGACGAACTCACCCTCGCCTACCTGGACTTCGGCGGCTCACAGGCCGAAACCGTCGCCCACCTGCGGGAGAACGGCCGGATCACCCTGATGTGGTGCGCCTTCGACGGCCCGCCCACCGTGGTCCGGGTGCACGGCCGGGGCGAGCCGGTCTTCCGCGACGACCCGCGCTTCGCCGAGCTGTTCGCCCGCTTCGAGCCCGGCGCGGACGGCGCCGGACTGCGGGCGATCGTGCTGGTCCACGCGGAGCGGGTCAGCGACTCCTGCGGCTACGCGGTGCCGTTCATGGACTACCGCGCCGACCGGGACCTGCACGCCCAGTACTTCGACCGCAAGGGCGAGGAGGAGTTCAACGCCTACTGCGAGCGCAAGCCGTACGTGGGCACCAGCATCGACGGCCTGCCCGCCCTCCCGCTGCCGCTCCCGGACCGACCGGCCTGACCGGATCGACCGGATCGACCGGCCTGACCGGCCTGACCGGCCTGACCGGCCTGACCGGCCGACGGCCGTCCTCGGGGTGGATGCGGGGCCGGGGCACGGGGTGACCTAAAAGGCTGTCATCATCGGCGACATGACCGACCGTCAGAAGGAAACGGAGATCGCCGCCATGCCGCGCCACCCCGTCGTCGAGCAGATCGAGCGCGCCGCCGCCACGACCGGAGTCGTGATCGCGGGCATCGGGGCGGAGCAGTGGAAGCTGCCCACCCCCTGCGCGGAGTGGGACGTCACCGCCCTGGTGAACCACCTGGTGGGCGGGATCGGCCGCTACGTCGGCCAGTTGACCGGCACCGACCCCGGCAAGGCGCCCGGGGGCGACTGGTTGGGGGACGACCCGGTGGCCGCCTACCGGGCCGCGGCGGCGGCCGACCTGGCGGCCTGGCGCCGGCCCGGGGCGCTCGACCGCACCCTCGCCGTCGCGATCGGTGAGCTGCCGGGGGAGTTCGCCGCCACCGTGCACCTGACCGAGCTGGCGGTGCACGGCGCCGACCTGGCGGTGGCGACCGGACAGGAGAACCTGCTGGACCCCGAGCTGCTGGCGGGCCTGCTGGCCGCGATCCGGGAGCTGGGCGTCGAGCCCTACCGGGTCCCCGGCGTCTTCGGCCCGGAGGCCCTGGTCCCCGAGGACGCCCCGGTGCACCTGCGGCTGCTGGCCCATCTGGGCCGTACGGTCGCCGTCTGAGCAGCACCTGAGCAGCACCTGAGCAGCACCTGAGCAGTACCCGAGCAGTACCCGAGCTGCATCCGGGCGGTGCCGGGCGGCCGGTGACGCGACGAAGCCGCCGCACCCTCGGGGTGCGGCGGCTTCGTGCGTGAGTGCGTGCGTGCGGCGGGGCTTACTTGCCCAGGCCGGCCTTGACGGAGCAGATCGGCCAGGCGCCGGGGCCCTGGGCGGCGAGGACCTTCTCGCCGATCGCGATCTGCTGGGCCTTGGAGGCCTGGTGCGCCTGCGGGGCGAAGGCGGTGCCGCCGAAGGCGGCCCAGGTGCTGGAGGTGAACTGCAGGCCGCCGTAGAAGCCGTTGCCGGAGTTCACAGCCCAGTTGCCGGTGGCCTCGCACTGGGCGACCTTGTCCCAGACGGTGGCCGGGGCGGCCGAGGCGCTGGTGGCCGCGACGAGGCCGGCCACCGGGAGGGCGGTGACCGCCCCGGCCATCAGAGCCATCCGGACGCGGTTGCGGCGCTTCGGGGTGGCAGTGGTGGTGGCAGCGGCGGTCTCGTTACGGAAGGTCATGCGGTTCCTTTCGGAGGGGGTCTGCGAGCGTGCGGAACCAGGCCCTCGGAGGGCCGTCGGTTTCGTGGACGCGTGGCTCGCGTGGTCAGGCACCGTTCCTGTCCGGGGGCTGTGTGGCCCGGCCGGAGCGGAGTCGCTCGGTGCAACGGGTTCGAAGGTACGGGGGAGGTCGTGGCGGTTTCAAGGATTCCCAGGTCGGTGCACGTCAGAGGCCTGTTACCGCAGGTAGCGATCACGAAAATAAGGTAATTTCGCCTGATTTACACCTCTTTCCAAGATCAAACCACCCAGGGAAGTGGCCCCCGTCACCCCGGAGGCGCTGTGAGGCCGGGCACACCGTCGACAGCGCGTGACGGTCCACCCGACCCCGGGTGCCGGAACGACGGCCCCGCGCACCCGCCCGGGTGGCCCGCGCCACAGTCGTCACCCGGAGTGCCCGCTGCCACCACCCCCGGTGGCGGGCATAGCCTTCGGCCCATGAGCAACGAGAGCGATGCGACGGACGCAGGGGCCGTCGACGACGCGGGCCGCCCGCAGGCCGGGTGGCACCAGGGGGACGGGGACCACGGGACGGCCGTCGCCCCGACCGGCTTCGAACTGGGGACGGACGGACCCAAGGTGGTCCTGGCGGGACTGGACGGCTCCGACTCCTCCTGGCGCGCCACCGCCTACGCCGCCGGCCTCGCCCGCCGACAGGGCGCCGTGCTGGCCGTGGCCTACGTCCAGCCGATACTCGGCGCCGCGACCGCGCTGGCCGGGGCCGCGGTGGAGGAGACCACCCAGGAGATCGCCGACGAGTTGCTGGCCGCGCTGCGCGAGGCCCAGGAGCGGGTGCGCGAGGTCTGGCGGGTGGAATGGCGCTTCCTCACCATGCGCGGCGACCCCTACACAGGCCTCGCCAAGCTCGCCGACGAGCTGCGGGCCGACGCCGTGGTGGTCGGTGTCTCCGAACAGGCCGGGCACAAGGTGATCGGATCGGTCGCGGTCCGGCTGGTCAAGGCGGGCCGCTGGCCGGTCACCGTGGTCCCGTAGGGTCCGGCGGCCCGGCGGCGGTGAGGGGCCCAGGGCCCGCCCGCCGGGCGGCGTCGGAGCGGCGGGTAGGGTGCGTGACCATGACGGAACCGCCGGGCGCGCACCCCGCCGAGCCGCCCCACCCGACCGGCAACGACCTCCACCTCGACCTGCCCGCCACCGGCGGCCGCCGCGCCGCGCTGATGGCCGCCCTGCGCGAGGCGATCCGCAGCGGCCGACTGGCCCCCGGCACCCGACTGCCGCCGTACCGGACCCTGGCCGCCGACCTCGGCCTGGCCCGCAACACGGCCGCCGAGGCCTACGCCGAACTCGTCGCCGAGGGCTGGCTCACCGCCCGCCAGGGCTCCGGCACCACCGTCGCCGAACGCGCCGCACCCGTCCCGCCCGCCCGGGCCCGCCGCCCCGCGCCCCGGCCCGGACCCGTGCACGACCTGCGCCAGGGCCAGCCCGACGCCTCCTCCTTCCCCCGCACCGCCTGGCTGGCCGCCGCCCGCCGGGCCCTCACCGCCGCCCCCAACGAGGCCTTCGGACCCGGCGACCCCCAGGGCCGGCGCGAGCTGCGCACCGTCCTCGCCGACTACCTTGCCCGGGCCCGCGGGGTGCGCACCGACCCCGACCGGATCGTGATCTGCTCCGGCTTCGCCCACGGGCTGCGGCTGCTCTTCGACGGCGCCGCGCCCGTCCTGCCGCCCGCCGAGCGCGGGCCGCTGGCCGTGGAGGCCTACGGACTGGGCTTCCACCGCGGCCTGCTGGCCGCCGCCGGGGTCCGGACCGTCCCGCTGCCGATCGACGAACAGGGCGCCCGGGTCGAGGAGTTGGCGCGCCACCCGGAGCTGCGCACGGTCCTGCTCACGCCCGCCCACCAGTTCCCGACCGGCGGCCCGCTGCACGCCGGGCGCCGCGCCGCCGTGATCGACTGGGCGCGCGGGCACGGCGGACTCGTCCTGGAGGACGACTACGACGGGGAGTTCCGCTACGACCGCCAGCCGGTCGGCGCCGTCCAGGGGCTGGACCCCGACCGGGTCGTCTACCTCGGCAGCGCCAGCAAGAGCCTCAGCCCGGCGCTGCGCCTCGGCTGGCTGGTGCTGCCGGAGCACCTGGTCGACCGGGTGCTCGCGGCCAAGGGCGAACGCGAGGGCTGGGCCAGCGCCCTGGACCAGCTGACCCTCGCCGAGTTCGTCGACTCCGGCGGCTACGACCGGCACGTGCGCCGGATGCGCCGCCGCTACCGGGACCGCCGGGACCAGCTGGTGGCCGCGCTGGCCGAGCACGCCCCGCAGGTCGAGGTGTCCGGCATCGCGGCCGGCCTGCACGCCGTGCTGCGGCTGGCCCCGGGCACCGAACGCTCCGTGCTCAAGGCCGCCGTCTACCGGGGTCTGGCCGTGGAGGGCCTCGCGGACTACCGCCATCCGGCGATCACCGCGGAGGCGATGCCCGCCGTCGACGGACTGGTGGTCGGCTACGCGACGCCGCCGGACCACGGCTACCCGGCGGCGATCCGGGCGCTGTGCGACATCCTGCCGCCGCCGGCCTGAGCGGGGTGCGGGTCCGGTCGCCCGGCTGCGGGTCCGGCCGCGCGTGGGGGCGAAGGATAGGGCAGCGGAGGTTCCGCCGGGCGCGGAACGCGGTCGATCGGTCACCGGCGTCCGCCCGCCGCTCGTGTGTCGGTACGGCTCGGGCCCGAGCCCGGTAACCCCGGCGGCGCCGACCCCTACGCTCCATGGTCATGCGCAGAACACATCTGAGCCGGGCCGCGCTCGCCGTGTGCCCGGCCCTCGCCGCCGGCCTGCTGCTGTCGGCGGCACCCGCCCGGGCCGACGGCCAGCTGCCCCTGACGGCGGTCTCCGACCGTCAGACCATCGGCCGGGGCGGTGAGTTCACGCTGACCCTGACGCTCACCAACCCGTACGACACCCCCATCCAGTTCGTCTACCAGAGTGTCCAGCCGACCTACGGGACCAGCCAGGAGCAGGGGCTCAAGTTCAGCGCCACCGCCTGCGGCACCCAGACCAACGGCTGCAGCGACAACGTGCACGGCGGCATCGCCCGTTACGACGTCCCGCTCGCCCCCGGCGCCGGCAGCAGCTTCACGGTCACCTACACCGTGGCCCCCGACTCCGCCTGCGGCCCCGGCGTCCGGATCGACCTGTACTCGTACCTGTACTACGAGTACAAGGGCGGCCTGGCCAGCAACTCCGGCATCCTCGGCATCGCCGGCCCCCAGGTGGCCTGCTGACCCGCCGACCCCGCCCGCGGCGCGGCCCCGGCCGCCGCCGCCCCCATGCACCCGTCAGGTGCCGGCCACCCCCGTACCGGCACCTGACGGGCCTTTTCGTATGTCCGCGTCCCGGGACGGCCGGGGCGGCGGCCGCGCGGCTGCGACGGCTGGGGCGGTGGCTGCGCGGCTGGACGGTGCGGCGGGTTGACGCGAGGGCGGACCGGGGCGGTGGTTCCGCCGACGGGTCGGGGAGGCCGTCGGGGGCGGCCCGGCGGGCGCGAACGGATGTTCAGGTGAGAAGGCGCGCGCGGGGGCGGATGGGCGGAGATTCACCCTATCGGGGGGTAGTCGGCCGCCGTACGGCCTCGGTCGGGTTCTGGTGATCTAGGGTTCCGGATGGGCCGCCGGGCGATGGCGGTCGGTTCTCGAAACTCGCCAACTTCCCCACCAGTTCGCGGATCTGATGATCCGTAGCGGCTCGCGCCCAGGGCGGAGCGGAACGGCCCTGTCCGCGCGATCCGACCACACGAATGGAGACCCTGCCGATGCCCGTGGACACGAGCCCGGAGACACAGCAGGACCGGCAGCAGAGCCTTGCGACGGCAGCTGCCCGCAATCTTGCCACCACCACCAAGTCCGCCCCGCAGATGCAGGAGATCACCTCCCGCTGGCTGCTCAAGGTGCTCCCGTGGGTCGAGGCCCACGGTGGCGCGTACCGGGTGAACCGCCGGCTCACCTACACCGTCGGCAACGGCGTGGTGGAGTTCATCAAGACCGGCTCCCAGGTCCGCGTCATCCCGCAGGAGCTGGGTGAGCTCGCCCTGCTGCGCGGCTACGAGGACGAGGAGGTGCTCACCGCCCTCGCCGACCGCTGCCAGCAGCGCGACTTCGGCCCCGGCGAGGTGCTCACCACCACGGGCGAGGCGGCCGACCGGATCTTCCTGATCGCCCACGGCAAGATCAACAAGATCGGCACCGGCAAGTACGGTGACGAGACCGTGGTCGGCGTGGCCGGTGACGGCGACCGCTTCGGCGACGACGCGCTGCTGAACCCGGACGCCGTCTGGGAGTACACCGCGAAGACCGCCACCTCCGGCGTCGCCCTCACCCTGAGCCGGGCCGACTTCGACCGCATCCGGGAGAACGCCCCCAGCCTCCAGACGCACCTGGAGGAGTTCCTGACCCTGCCGCTGCAGGCGCAGAACGAGCGCGGTGAGGCCGAGATCGCCATGTCGGCGGGCCACCACGGCGAGTACGAGCTGCCCGGCGCCTTCGTGGACTACGAGCTCAAGCCGCGTGAGTACGAGCTGAGCGTCGCGCAGACCGTGCTCAAGATCCACACCCGCGTCGCCGACCTGTACAACCAGCCGATGAACCAGACCGAGCACCAGCTCCGGTTGACCATCGAGGCCCTGCGCGAGCGCCAGGAGCACGAGATGATCAACAACCCGGAGTTCGGCCTGCTCCACAACGCCGACTTCGACCAGCGGATCCAGACCCACTCCGGCCCGCCCACCCCGGACGACCTGGACGAGCTGCTCAACCGCCGCCGTGACCCCGACTACCTGCTGGCCCACCCCAAGGCCATCGCCGCGATGGGCCGCGAGTTCAACGCCCGGGGCATCTACCCGCAGCACGTCGACCTCGGCGGCCAGCAGGTGCCGGCCTGGCGCGGCGTCCCGATCCTGCCGTGCAGCAAGATCCCGATCACCAAGGAGAACACCAGCTCGATCCTGGTGATCCGTACCGGTGAGGACAACCAGGGCGTCATCGGCCTGCACCAGACCGGGCTGCCGGACGAGTACCAGCCCTCGCTCTCGGTCCGCTTCATGGGGATCGACGAGAAGGCGATCATCTCCTACCTGGTCAGCGCCTACTACTCCTGCGCGATCCTGGTGCCGGACGCGGTCGGCGTGCTGGAGAACGTCGAGATCGCGCACCGCCGCCACTGAGCCCGCCGCGGGCGGCACTTGAGCCCGTAGCGTGCGGTACGTGAGCCCGCAGAACAACGCGCGCAGGCCGTAACCGGGCGGCGCGAAGATCGTTTCACCTGATGACGGACGGCCCGCCCCCGCAGGTGGGCCGTCCGCCTGATCACGTCTGCACGCACACGGTCGTACCCGATCGGTCCCGATCCGGTCCCGACCGCTGTTGCCCCTTTCCGTCGACGGATCAGCCCGAGTCCCGTCCGCTCTCCCCAGGCGACCCGAGAGGTGTGTGGAGCCCATGCCGCAGCGCCGGCAAATCCGACGGATACCGCGGCACGGCGGCGGGGGCGCGGCCCCCGGACGGCGGGTGCGGCTGATCGGCGCGGCGGTCGGTGTGGTGGCGATGTGCGCCCTGGTCGGTGGCGCCACCGCCTCCGGCGCCGAGCACCCCGGCGGACAGCCGCACGGCACGGCCGTCGACACCTGTGTGTGCACCGATGCGGACGTGTCGACCACGGTCGGCCCGGGCGGGAACGTGGACGTCGGGGTGGACGTGGACGTCCAGGTCGGCGTGACCGTCGCCCCCGACATCGGCCGCCACCACGGGCCCAGGCCCCCGCACGAGCACCACCACCCGTGCCACCACCGGGACGCGGCGGTGCCACTGCCGGCGGCGCCCTCGGGCTCGGCCACGGCCGGGCTCCGGCCGGAGGAGGGGTGGCCGGACGAGGAGCACGGCGGGCACCACCACCATCACCACCATCATCACCACCCGCACCCCTGCCCGAGCCCCACACCCACCCCGACTCCCACACCCACCCCGACACCTACGCCCACTCCGACGCCTACGCCTACGCACAGCCCCACGCCGACTCCCACCCCGACGCCCACGCACAGCCCCACACCCACCCCAACGCCTACGCCCACCCCGACGCCTACGCACAGTCCGAGTCCGAGTCCGAGCCCCACGCCCACCCCCACGCCGTCCCCGACCGTGGCGCCCCCCAGCCCGACCCCGGCGCCCAGTCCGCCCGCGTCACCCCCGGCACCGCCGCAGGCACCTCCGCCGCCAGCCCCGGCCCCCGCCCCCGCGCCGGCCGCCCCGGCCCCGGCAGCGCCCGCAGTTCCGGCACCCGCCGCACCGGCGGCCCCGGTCGCGCAGGCCCCGCCGCCCGCCGTGGTGCCGGTCCCGGCGGTGCCCGACGCGCCCACGGCCCCAGCGGTGGTGGCGCCCAGTCCGGTGCTGCCGAGCCCGGCCCGGCCGAGCCCGCTCTGGCCGACCCCCGCGCCGCAGCCGGTGTTCAAGGTCCATGCCACCAAGCCGGTGCCCGTCGCGCAGCACCACCACGGCGGTTCGACGACCACCACGCTGCTGCTGATCATGGTCCCCGGCGTTCTCGCGGCGGCCGCGCTGCGCCCGGGTCGCGGCGGCGGACGAGGCCGCGGTCGTTCCGGGTCCTGACGGCCTCCGGGTCCCGACGGGCCCCGGGCCCTCGCGGGCCCGCACGTTCCGACGATTCCCGGGCTCGACGATCCGGTCGAGCCACGGGCTTCCCCTGTCACGTCACAAGCCAAGCCAGAGAAGGGAGTTCCCATGTCCGAGTGGGTGATGCTGATCATCGCGCTGTTGGCCGCGTGCGCCGTCGTGCTGGCGGTGGTGGTGCTGCGGCGCCGGGCCGGCGTCGAGGAGAACGTCGACGAGACGCCCGACGTCATCGAGTACATCACGATGATGATCGGCGTGGTCTACGCGATCGTCCTCGGTCTCGCCATCGCGGGTGTCTGGGAGGCGCGCGGCGCCGCCCAGGACGACCTGTTCCGCGAGGCCCAGTCGCTGCGGGAGGTGAGCGACCGGGCCGTGGTCTACCCGGCCGAGTTCCGCGACCAGGTCCGGGCCGATGTCGACGCCTACGTCACCTACGTGGTGAACGTCGAGTGGGACTACATGGGCAAGCACGGCGAGATCACCGACAAGGGCACCGAGTTGCTGGACAAGATCCAGAACGAGGTGGTCAGTCGGCCGCCGGCCTCCGACCTGGAGTCCCAGGCCTACCAGCCGATGACCGACCTGATCAGCCAGGCCTCCGACGCCCGCAACCAGCGCGGCCAGAACGCCGGGCCGACCATGCCGGGGGTGGTGTGGTTCGGGCTGATCGGCGGGGCGGTGGTGACCCTCGGCATGCTGTTCGCGCTGCAGATCCGGTGCACGCCGAGGGAGTTGATCCTGGCGGCCTGCTTCAGCCTGCTGATCGCCTTCCTGTTGTTCATGATCTGGGACTTCGACGATCCGTTCGCCCGGAGCGTCTCGGTCACCACCCAACCGTTCACCGATCTCTTCCCCTCGCTCAACCTCAAGAGCTGAGCGACCGTGGAACGGGTGGCGCCGGTGGCCCCGAACGGGGCCACCGGCGCACGAGCTTGACGATCCGTCAGCGCAGGCTGCCGTCCATCGAGTTGAGCATGGTGCCGGCGGCGTCGTCGTTCTCCAGGGAGAAGGCGAACAGGCCGCCCAGCCCCTTGTCCTTGGCGTAGGACCCGCGCGCCTGGACGGCCTGCGGGGTGTCGCCGGTCCAGAAGTTGGTGCCGTCGTAGACCCAGCTGCTCTGCGTCACCGGGTCCCAATGGGTCTGCGCGGCGGTCGGGTTGAGCTCCTTCCAGGCGGCCAGCCCGGCCTCCTGGCTGAGCGGCTTGGCGGCCGTGGGACCGGTCGCGCTCTGGTACAGGCCGTAGTTCGAGCCGGCCGGGACGCCCGTCCAGCCGCGCCAGTAGAACGGGATGCCGAGCACGATCTTGTTCGCCGGGAAGCCGCCGGGGATGCCGTACTCGGGCAGGCCGGTGGTGTACGCGGCGAGCGTGGTGTCCACGTTGTACTTGCGGGTGCCGGGCGCGATCGGCGTGGTCGGGTCGGCCGGGCTGTCGTGCAGCGGGTCCTGGTGGTTGGTCGGGCCCTTGGCGTCCCAGGAGCCGTGCATGTCGTAGGACATCACGTCGGCGTAGTCCAGGTAGGCGCCGATCTTGTCGGTCTCCAGCTGGGCGATCTTGTCCTGGCCGCTGGGCAGCGCGGCGCTCAGCAGGTAGCGCTTGCCCTGGGCGGCGCCCAGCGCGTCCAGCTGGGTGCGGAACTCCTTGAGTAGCAGGGTGTAGTTCTGCTTGTCGGCGGGGGAGTAGTGGTTGCCGGTGTGGCCGCCCGCCGAGCCCGGGTACTCCCAGTCGATGTCGATGCCGTCGAAGATGCCCGCCGCCGAGGCCGGACCGCCGGAGGCGTCACCGGCCACGCCGGTCGGCAGGTTCCCCTTGAGGAACATGTCGACGCAGGAGGAGGCGAAGGCCTTCCGGGAGGCGTCGGTGGCGGCCGCGTCCGAGAAGTACTTGGAGTACGTCCAGCCGCCGATCGAGATGGTGAAGCGCAGGTTCGGGTACTTGGCCTTGAGCTGGCGCAGCTGGTTGAAGTTGCCCTTGAGCGGCTGGTCCCAGCCGTCGGTGCTGCCGTCCACGCTGTTCGAGGAGGTGTAGCCGTCCTGGTAGTCGGCGTAGGCGTCGCCCGCGCCGTCGCCGGCGTTGGGGTCGGAGTCGTTGGCCGAGTCCGAGGCCTTCACCGTCTGGAAGCAGGTGAACCTGGAGGGGTCGATGTTGGCGAAGGCGTAGTGGACGACGTCCAGCTTGTTCGCGGCGCCGCTGGTGTCGACGTTCTTCGGGTAGTACGCGTTCTCGTAGATCCCCCACTGGTCGAAGTAGGCCGCGCGGACCGGCTGTCGGGCGGGCGCGGCGGCGGTGGTGGTGCTCACCGGGGCGGACTGGGCGGAGGCGTGGCCGCCGGAGTAGCCCTGGACGCTGAAGGTGTAGCCCTGGCCGGGCAGCAGCGAGCTGACCGCGACCGAGGTGCCCATCGAGGTGGCGACCAGCTGGCCGTTGGACCACACCTTGTAGGCGACCGGGCCGTCCCCGCTGTTCAGGGTGGAGGGCTGCCAGTTGAGCACGACGGCGCCGGAGGTGACCTTGCTGACCGTGACGCCGGTCGGGGTGGTGACCTGGCCGTCTCCGGCCGGGCCGCTCGCGGTGGCGGTCGCGGTCGGACTGCCGGTCGGACTGCCGGTCGGGCTGCCGCTGGGGGACCCGGTCGGGCTGCCGCTGGGGGAGCCGGTGGCGGTCGGGCTGCCCGAGGCCGTCGGGCTGGTGGAGGCGGTGGGACTGCCCGAGGCCGTCGGGCTGCCCGAGGAGGTCGGTCCGCCCGGTCCGGTCAGGCTGAGGTCGTCCGCGTAGTAGGTGCCGGTGCCGTACCAGCCGTGGGTGAAGACGGTGACCGAGCTGGTGCCGGCGCCGGTGGTGAAGGTGCTGCTCAGCTGGTTCCAGCCGGTCCCGCCGGGCGTCCAGCTGGAGGCGTTGACACCGGTCCCGGTGGCGCCCAGGTAGACGTAGCTGCCCTGCACCCAACCGGACAGGGTGTAGGTGGTGTTCGGCTGGACGGCGACGGTCTGCTGGCACTGCGCGGTGTCGGAACCCGAGGCGGCGCCGCTGAGCGCGTAACTCCCGCCGTGCACCGGGGTGGTGACGACCGAGCCGTTGCTGCAGCTCCAGCCGGCCAGGGTGCCGGTCTCGAAGTCGCCGTTGGCCAGCAGGTTGACGGGGGAGGCGGAGGCGGAGCCGAAGGTGAGGGCGAGGGCGGCGCCGCTGGTGGTCAGCGTGGCGGCCAGGGCCAGTGCGGTGGCCCGTCTGCGCCGGGTGGCCCGGCGGGCGGCGGGCCCCTCGGCGGGCTCGGGCCGTGCGGGCAGGACGCGGTCGTGCATGCGGGGTGTCCTCCGGATGTGTGGGGGTTCCGGCGGTGCGTGGCCCGGACGGGCCGTGGGGAGCCGGCCCGGGCGCGGTGGGGGCGCGCGGGCGGGTCGAACGGTGCTGACGGGTGTTGACAGGTGTGGACGGGTACGGACGGGAGCCGTGCGTGGACACGACCGGCCGGGTGCTCCGTGCGCGTCACGACTGAACAGATTGGACTGGACCAATATTCGCCGTCAAGGGTGCCGGTCCGCGGTGTCCACCTCCTGGACCACCCCGGGCCGGGAACGGCGGTGGACCGGTAGGTTGACCAGGACGGAACAGGCCCGCCGAACGGAGGAGCGCATGGACAGTCAGGGCTGGGACGACCGCTACGCCGCGAGCGAATTGGTGTGGGGTGCCGCGCCCAACCGCTGGGTCGTCGACGAACTGACCGGGCGCGCCCCCGGCCACGCCCTCGACCTCGCCGCCGGCGAGGGCCGCAACGCCATCTGGCTGGCCGCCCGGGGCTGGGAGGTCACCGGTCTCGACTTCTCCGCCGTCGCCCTGGAACGCGCCGAACGGCTCACCGCCGAACTGCCCGACGAGGTCGCCGACCGCCTCACCTGGCGGCACGGCGACGCCCGCGCCTTCGACCTCCCCGCCACCGGCTACGACCTCGTCCTGGTCGCCTACCTCCAACTCCCCGCCCAGGACCGCCGGGCGGCTCTGCGCCGCGCCGCCGAGGCCCTCGCCCCCGGCGGCACCCTGCTGGTGATCGGGCACGATCTCAGCAACCTCACCGATGGTGTCGGCGGCCCGCAGGACCCGGCCGTGCTGTTCACCCCCGAGGACGTCCTCGCCGACCTCGCCGACCACCACCTGCGCACCGTGCGGGCCGAACGCGTCCACCGGACGGTCGGTGACGAACCAGGGCACCGCAACGCCCTGACCGGCGTCGCGATCGACGCCCTGGTCCGGCTGGAGCGGGGCGCCGAGTGACCGTCCGACCCACCCGACGCCTGCTGCTCACCGGGATGCTGGCCGCCCCGCTGGCGCTGACGGGCTGCTCCTCGGGCAAGAAGAAGAACAAGACCGACGCCCCGGCGGCCCGGGCGAGCGACCCGGGCGGCGCGGCCTTCGTGATGATCGTCCGGCACGGCGAGAAGCCCACCGGCGACCAGCCCGGACTGGACGAGAACGGCAAGCACGACGGCAAGTCCCTCACCCAGCGCGGCTGGGACCGGGCCAAGGCCCTGCCCACCCTGTTCAGCCCGCCCGCGGCCGGACTGCGCACCCCCGCCCGGATCTACGCCGCCACCGACCAGGGCCCGATGGCCGGGGCGCACCGGATGCGGCAGACCGTCACCCCGCTGGGCGCCGCGCTCGGGCTGACCGTGGACACCACGTACGCCGAGTCCCAGGAGTCCGAACTGGCCGGCGCCGCACTCACCGGGGCGCAGCCGGTGCTGATCTGCTGGGAGCACTCCCGGATCCCGCGGATCGTCGAGGCGCTCGGCGCCGCCGGGAGCGGGGCGCCGAGCAGTTGGCCGGACCGTTTCGACCTGGTCTGGGTGTTCTCCCGCCCGGCCGGCGGGGCCTGGGCCTTCCAGGAGGTGCGCCAGCACCTGCTGGAAGGCGACGCCTGATCCGGACCGGCCGGCCCTAGCCGACGGTGACGGTCACCACGGAGTACTGGACGACGGTCAGCGGCACGCTGACCGTCCCGCCGGTGACGGTGTACGGGACGGGCCGCGGGGCCGGGTCGGTGCCGTCCGGGCTGGCGACGGTCACGGCGGTGACGGCCGTCCCGGCCGGGAGGGCGTAGGAGAGCGTGCAGTCGGCGGGGGTGGTGCGGAAGTCGGCCGGGGCGTCGTCGAAGTTGGTGAAGTTCACCAGGTGGACGACGGTGTCGCCGCCGAGCTGCCGGGCGTCCAGGAAGATCCGGCGGTCCCCGGCCAGGGTGACCGTCGGCGGCGCCGACTGCCGTACCGGGCCGAGCAGTTGGTCGGCCGAGGCCTGGTCGGTGCTGCTCAGGTAGCTGAGCCCCGGCAGCGCGCGGACGTACCAGCAGGTGCCGTTGCCGTAGGTGTTCCGGCTGCTGGCCGGCAGCGGGTCGGCCAGGCGCAGGCCGAGGACGTCGGCGAGGGCGAACTCGCTGCGCCGGCCGCCCAGTTCGTCCAGGGCGGTGGGGGCCGGTCCGGTGATGACGATCGTCCCGCCGCCCGCGACGAAGCCGCGCAGCACGGCGGCCTCGGCGTCCGAGACCGCCTGGAGGTTGGGCAGCAGCAGGACCGCGAAGCGGGCCAGGTCGGCGGCGCTCAGTCCGGGGCTGGGCACGGTGTCGAAGGGCACGTGGGCGTACACCAGCGCCTTGACGGTGCCGCGGAACTCGCCGAGCCAGGGCAGCGCGGTGCAGCTCATCTGCGGGTCGTCGCCGCCCCACCAGTCGGCGATCCCGGCCGGGGCCGTGGCGTTGGCGTACATCCCGTTGCCCTCGCCGGGGGAGACGTAGTCCCGCGACGGCGAGGAGTGGTAGACGCCGACCCGGGCGGCGGGGGCCGGGTCGTAGAGCTTCTGCTGGTTGACCTGGACGAAGCGGTACATCCGGGCGCGCATCGCCCCGTCCACGGTGTCGTTCTTGAACGGGGTCTTCACCTCGTACGGGTTGCAGCCGGTGGCGATCAGCTGGGACAGCACCAGCGAGGCGTCGTCGGCCTGCCAACCGTAGGAGAACGCCCAGGCGGGCTTGGCGCCGCTGGCGGCGCGGGCGTACTTGTACATCGAGATCAGGCAGGTCCAGTCGGTGGCGGTGGCGTGCCGCATGCCGTCGTAGTTGCCGAGGATGTCCACCTCCCAGACCTGGGAGACCGCGCCCTCGGCCGTCCGCAGGTAGCCGCCGTCCAGGCCGATGGCGGTGGCGTAGCGGTAGTCCATCGAGACCGTCTCGACGAAGGTGACCAGGTCGGGGTTGACGGAGCGTCCGGCGGCGGCGATGTCGAGCTGGAAGCCGAGCAGGTTGTGGTGGCGCCACTCGACGTAGCGGCGGAAGACCGGGTCGGTCCAGTCGGCGGCGGTCGGCAGCGCCAGGCCGGTGTCGGCCTTGAACGCGGCCGCGCCCCAGCTGGAGGCGTCGCACCAGGTGAGCACGCCGTCGAAGTAGATCGGCACGTCCGGCCAGATGCCGTCCACCCCGGTCGCGGCCACGCCCTTGATCCGCCGCAGGTAGTAGTCCCGCCAGGGCGAGTTGGGGCTGAGCCAGACGCTCTCGTCGCCCGGGTCGACCCAGACCACCACGCTGCCGTAGAACACGTTGGGCTTGCCGGTGAGGTCGCGCTGGACCCAGCTGCCGCCCTGGTCGTTCTTGTAGAAGGAGCGGCCCTTCTCCCCGCCGGGGGAGATCAGTTCGAGCGACGGGTAGTACATGACGACCTTGAGGCCGGCCGCGTGGGCGAGTCCGGTGAAGGTCTTCACATCGGCCATGTGGGCGGCGAACTCGGCGTCGGTGAGCCAGTTGGAGAGCAGGGTGTCGAGTTCGATGACACTGACGTTCTGCGCCTTGAGGGTGTCGATGTAGCCCTGCATGTCGGCGGGTTCGTTGAAGGTGCCGTCGGCGGTGGTGGTGGCGGGCGGTGTTCCGTCGTGCTGTTCGGGCATGGTGGTCCCCCAGCGTGGGTCGGAGCGGCTCCGAGGCGACCCTAGACGGTGCGTCGTCGACCCGTTCGGTCCCCGACCGCGGCTACGTCAGACATCCGACCGGTGGATCCCTCAGTGCGCGGAGCACCGCCGGACAGCTCCTAGTCGACGTCCCGGCGCCGGAACCCGGCCAGGGCCAGGGCGATCAGCGCGGCCGCGACCAGGGTGAGCACCGCGAGCGGCGTCCAGTCCATCGGGGCCGCCGGCAGTCGGGGCACCTGGCCGAAGGGGGAGAGCCGGTCCAGGCCGGAGGGAAGCTTCAGCAGCGGCCCCAGGTACCCGAGCACGAACGCGTACGCGGGGACCAGCCAGGCCAGCGGCAGCGCCCGGGGCAGCCAGCCGTAGACGGCCGCGGCGAAACCGACCGTCACCCAGAGCGCGGGCGCGAAGGCCAGCGCCGCCCCGGTCAGCCGCAGGAACACGCCCGCGTCACCGGTGGACAGCGCCCCGGCCAGGCCGAAGCCCACACCGGCCGCCAGCATCACGGCGGTGGAGCCCAGCAGGGCCGCCGCCAGGTGCCCGCCCAGCCAGCCGGACCGGGACACCCCGGTGGCCAGCACCGGCGCGGCCCGACCGGCGCTCTCCTCGGCCTGCGGGCGCAGCGTCGCCAGCACCGCGTAGACGCCGCCGACCACCGCCACGACCAGCATGGTCAGCGCGGCGAAGGAGTCGGCGAGGGTGTGGCCGCCGAGCCGGGCCAGCGCCTCCTTGATCTGGTCGACGTCCTTGAGCATCGAGTCGGCGTCGCCCAGCAGCGAGCCGTACATCGCGCCGAGCAGCAGCAGGGCGACCGCGAAGCCGCCGAGCAGGCCGCGGTGCAGCCGCAGCGCCAGGCCGAGCGGGCTGCCCAGGGCCGGACCGCCGGTGGCCGGACCGGGGCGGGCGGCGCGCAGTCCGGCGCCGAAGTCGCGACGGGTGCTCAGCGCGAACCCGGCCGCGGCGGTCCCGGCGGCCAGCGCCAGGGTGGGCAGCAGCGGCCACCAGCGGTCGTCGACGAAGGGGTAGCTGCGCTGCAGCCAGCCGATCGGCGAGACCCAGGAGAGCCCGGACCCGGCCGCGTCCCCGGTGGCGCGCAGTACGTAGGCGGCGCCGAGCACGGCACCGGCCAGCCCGGAGGCCGTCCGGGTGTGCGCGGTGATCTGGACGGTGACGGCGGCCACCGCGCCGAACAGCAGCCCGCCGACGGCCGTCGCGGCGCCGTAGAGCAGCGCGCCGCCGGCGCCCAGGCCGGGGATGCGCAGGGCGGGCAGGCCGACGGTGAGCAGCAGGCCGAGCGCGAGGTCGGCGACCGCGGCGGCGCCCAGCGCGGCGGCGAGCTGGGCATGCCGGCCGACGGCGGCCGAGCGGACCAGTTCGGCCCGGCCGCTCTCCTCCTCGGCGCGGGTGTGCCGGGTGACGGTCAGCACGCTCATCAGCCCGGCCAGCACGACCAGCAGGCCGAGCAGCCGGTGGCCGAGCATCGCGCCCCAGGTGTAGTCGGCCAGGTAGTGCGCCGGGCCGGTCATGGCGAGCACGGCCGGACTGCCCGAGCCGCGTGCGATCGAGGCGCGGTCGGCGGCGGTCGGGTAGACGGTGTGGACGCTGTTGGCGGTGGCCAGGGTGAGCAGCGCGAGGCCGTACACCCAGACCGCCAGCCGGACCCGGTCGCGGCGCAGTGCGAAGCGCAGCAGGGCGGCGGTGCCGGCCAGGGAGGCCAGCCCGCCGGTGCGGCCCGGCGCGGCGGGCCGGGCGGTGGGTGCGGTGGTGGTGGTCATTTGACGGCCTCGGGATCCACGTGGTGCCCGTTGGCGGCCAGCTCGTCGCCGTAGTGGCGCAGCATCAGCTCCTCCAGCGTGGGCGGGTGGCTGACCAGGCTGCGCAGTCCGGCCTCGCTCAGCTTCCGCACCACGGCGTCGAGTCGGGCGCCGTCCACGGCGAAGCGGACCCGCAGGCCGTCGGTCCGCAGGCCGTGCACGCCGGTGAGCGCGTCCAGCCCGTCGACCGGGCGGTCGGTCTCCGCCTCGACGGTGGTGCGGGTGAGGTGGCGCAGCTCGCCGAGGGTGCCGCTCTGCACGACCCGGCCCTGCCGGATGATGCTGACCCGGTCGCCCAGTTTCTCCACCTCGTCCAGGATGTGGCTGGAGAGCAGGACGGTCCGGCCCTGTTCCTTGACCTGCCGGACCACGTCCTGGAACACCACCTCCATCAGCGGGTCCAGGCCGGAGGTCGGCTCGTCCAGCAGCAGGAGCTCGGCGTCGGAGGCGAGGGCGGCGACGATGGCGACCTTCTGCCGGTTGCCCTTGGAGTAGCTGCGGCCCTTCTTGGTCGGGTCGAGGTCGAAGCGCTCGATCAGCTCGTCGCGGCGGCGCCGGTCGAGCCGGCCGCGCAGTCGGGAGAGCAGGTCGATGGCCTGGCCGCCGGTGAGGTTGGGCCACAGTTCGACGTCCCCGGGGACGTAGGCGAGCCGGCGGTGCAGCTCGACGGCGTCCCGCCACGGGTCCTTGCCGAGCATCCGGGCGCTGCCGCCGTCCGCGCGCAGCAGACCGAGGAGGACCCTGAGGGTGGTGGACTTCCCGGCTCCGTTGGGGCCGAGGAAGCCGTGCACCTCGCCGGTCTCGACGGTGAGGTCGAGGCCGTCCAACGCGGTGGTCCGGCCGAAGGTCTTGCGCAGACCGGACAGGATGATGGCCTTGGTCATGCTTCTGAAGCTACCGTAGTTTCAGAAAAACGTGAAGATTGGGAAGGCGTTAAAGTTCGAGCGAGGGATGATCACCGGAAAGGGGCGAGGCCAGTGGTGAAGCAGACGCCGGAGAAGGCGCCGCGGAAGGCACCGCGGAAGGCGGCGAAGGGGGCGCCGGAGAAGCCCGCCGGGGAGTCCGCCGACGGGTCTGCCGACCGGGCGTCGGAGAAGGTGGCGTGGCACGGGCGCGAGCAGGCCATGTCGGACTTCGTCGAGCGGTTCGCGGCCGAGCTGGTGGTCGCGGGCATGGGCCGGATGCCGGCCCGGATCTTCTCCTGCCTGATGGCCGAGGAGAGCGGGGTGCTGACCTCCGCCGAGCTCTCGGAGCGGCTGCAGATCAGCCCGGCCGCCGTCTCCGGCGCGATGCGCTACCTGATCCAGGTCGGACTGGTCGCCAAGGAGCGCGAGCCCGGCTCGCGGCGGGACCGCTACCGGGTGCTCAACGACGTCTGGTTCGAGTCGCTGACCAGGCGCGACGAGATACTGCTGCGCTGGATCCGGGTGCTGAAGGAGGGCGAGACGGCCGTCGGCGTCGGCACGGTGGCGGCCGAACGGCTGGCGGAGAGCGCGGCCTTCTTCGAGTTCATGATCGACGAACTGCACGGGATGCTCGGCCGCTGGCGCGCGCACCGGGCGACGACGACGGGATAGCGGGGGCATCGCCCCGATGGAACGCGAACGGCGGTGGGACGGACCGAGGGTCCGTCCCACCGCCGTTCGCGGTGCTGTCCGGTGTCGGCTACTTCTTGACGGTCGCCGAGGGGGAGGGCGACAGCGAGGCGCTGGGCGTGCCGGCCGTGGCGGTCGTGGCCGTCGGACCGGCGGTGGGCGAGGGCGACCCGCTCGGGGTGGGCGTGGGGCAGGCGGGGTCCGTCGGGGTGGCGGACGGGCTGCCGCCGGGCGCGCCGGTCGGGGTGCCGGACGGCGTGGCCGTCGGGCTGGCGGAGGGCGAGGCGGTGCCGCCGGGCGTCGCGGTCGCCGTCGGGCTCGGGCAGGAGGTCGGGGTGCCGGACGGCGTGTCGGTGGGGGTGGCCGTCGGGGACGGGCTGCCCGTGGGCGTCGGGGTGGTGGACGGCTTGGCCGTCGGGCTCGCGGAGGGCGAGGGCGAACCGGAGGACGTCGGCGTCGGGGTGGGCGTCGGCGTGTCGGTCGGCTGCGCGGTCGGGGTCGGGGTCACCGCAGGCTCGGTCGGCTGGACGCTCGGCGTCGGACCGGTGCCCGTGCCGCCGTTGCCGCTCGGGGTGCCACCCGTGCCACCCGTGCTGCCCGTCGGGTTGGACGGCCGGAGGAAGGGCGAGGGCGAGGAGCCCGGCAGGGTCGGGACGCCGGGGCGGTCCGCGACGGTCGACACCTGGCCGCTGCCGTAGTGCGCCATCCAGTTGCGGACCGTGCGCAGGTACTCGGTGGAGTGGTTGTAGCTGAGGACGGCCTGGTCCAACTGGGACGGGACGGAGAGGTCCCGGCCGTCCGCGCACAGGTAGCGTCCGGCGGTCTCGGCCGCGTCGAAGATGTTGTTCGGGTCGGCGGAGCCCTTGCCGGTGGCGTCCACGCCCCAGGCGGCCCAGGTGGACGGGATGAACTGCATCGGGCCGACCGCGCGGTCCCAGCGCGAGTCGCCGTCGTAGCGGCCGCCGTCGGTGTCGGGGATCGCGGCGAAGCCCTGGCTGCCGTCCAGCACCGGGCCGAGGATCGGGGTGAGGGTCTTTCCGGAGGCGTCCACCTGGCCGCCGTTGGCCTGGCCGGACTCCACCTGGCCGATCGCCGCCAGCAGTTGCCAGGGCAGGTGGCAGCCCGGCGAGCGCTGGGCGAGCCTGGTCTCGGCCTGGCGGTAGGCGGCGAAGACGGTGGTGGGCAGCGAGGCGCCGGTGGCGGCGAAGGGGCCCGCCGGGGGCAGACCGGGCTGGGCGCCGGGCGGTTGGGGCAGTGGGACGGTGCCGCCGCCGTCGGCCGGGGTGCCGGGGATGCCGGTCGAGGCGTCGCCGAGCGGGGCGGAGGAGGAACCGGCGGCCTGCGCGGCGGCGTCCTGGGCCGGTCCGGCGTCGGCGGCCGCGACCTGGGCGAGCCCGAGGCCCGGCACCTGGGAGCCGGTCAGCGCGGCCAGCGCGGCGAGCGCCGCCGCCGTCCCCGTGACCCGCTTGCCTATTCGGACCTTCCGTCCGCCGTTGGCACTGCCGAACTTCGCCGCCATCTGCTGCCCCTCCCCGTCGCCGTCCGGACCATCCCCGAACGGTTGAGCCTTCGTCATCGTGCCCGCCCGCTCGCGGGCCCTTTCGGACCCCGGGGGTGGCCGCCACCGTCACGATTAGTATCACGACGATCTGACAGGGACAGGGTGGACGGGAGGCGGCCCGGAGCCCCCCGAGGGGTGAACGCGGCACCTCAGCGGGGGTGTCGACGGCCGGGGCGGCGTCCGGAGCGTCACCCCGGGGCCCGCTCAGGATTTCCTGAGAATCCCCATCCCCCCTACTGCGTCCGGGAGTTGGCCGGGAGTCCAACACCGGGCGTCGGGGCGCCCCGGCGGCCGGACGGGCGGTTCGAAGCGCAGGGGTGGTGCGTGGGCGGTGCTTCGGGCTCCCCGGCGGCGCCTCCCGTCCCACGCTGCTGACCTGCCCGGATGTCCGCCGCCGGGTCGGGCCTTCCCTAGCAGGACGGGCGGTGCGGCGCCAGGGGGCGTCGCCAACTCGGCCCTGGACGGATGACGTTCAGGTGAAAGTGAGCATGCCAGGAAAGCCGGTCCGGCATGCTGTGCCGCGTGACCATGTGGATGGAGGCCCCTACCGTGAGCGCCAACCTGCCGGAGACCGTCGCCGAGGGGGCGGTGGTCCTGCCGGCTCCCCCTCGGGTGGTGGACGACCTGGCCCGTGACCTGACCCAGGCCGCCGCCGCCGTCCGGGCGGTGTCGCGCAGCGGCCGCACCACCGGCGGGGACGTCGCGGTCGCCGCCTACACCGCCGTGGTGTGCACCGGGCGTTCGGCCGCCCGCGCGCTGGAGGAGGCGGCCGCCTGGTGCCGGCAGGCTCCGGAGGCCGAGGTGCACTCGCTCGCCTGGGCACGGGTGCCGGGGCACCGGGACGACCTCTTCGAGTACCGCGTCACCATGGCCGTCAGCTTCCCCGACGACGAGACCGGGGAGCACCTCGGAGACACCCATCACTCCTGCCGCTGAGGCCGTATCATCGCCCGCATGGGTGATCGGGACACGAACCAGACGGTCGGCGGGATTTCGGACGGCGCTTCCGACGAGGTGGGTGCTCCCGACGGGGTGGGTGTTCCCGACGGGGTGACGGGCAGCGCCGGTTCGGCCTCCGGCGGGGCCGACGACAGCCCCCGCGAACTGTCGCGGGCCGCCGCCGTCGGCGCCACCGTGCTGGCGATCGTCTGCGGTTCCGTGGTGGTGCTGGCGGTGTTCCACTGGCTCGGCTGGGGCGTGCCGGGCGTCGGCTGGCTGGTCGCCAAGGCCGGGATCAAGCTGGCCGTGGGCGGATTCGCCGGTCTGGCCGTCGCCGCCGCCTGGCTGCGTACCAAGTTCGGCGCGCGGCCCCGGGATTGACCGGTCGGTGGCTCAACCGGCCTGGGGTGTCGGGCAGGTGAGGTCGTGCCCGGGCACCCGGCCGTCCAGCAGATAGCGTTCGACGGTGCCCGTGACGCAGGGGTCGGAGCCCGGGTACTGGCCGTGGTTGCCGTTTCCGGTGACCGTCACCAGCCTGGATCCGCGCAACGCCCGGTGGGCGCCGAGCGCCGCCTCGTAGTACGTGGCAGGGTCGTGCAGCGAGTTGAGCATCAGCACCGGCGGCAGGTGGGCGCCGGTGACCTTCACCTCGGGCGCCGGGGCCGTCGGCCAGGCCGCGCAGACCGAGCTGAAGGCGAGCGTGCGGGCGCCGATCAGCGGGTAGCGGGCGGTGTTCTCCGCTCCGCGCCGGACCCAGGTGTCCATGGACCTGGTCCACGGGGTGTCGCCGCATGTCACCGCGAAGTACTCGGCGAGGAAGTCCGGGGTGAGGTACTGGCCGAACACCTGGCGGGCCGTCTGCCTGGCCGTCGGGTCGGCTCCCTGCCAGTCGTCCAGGGTGGTCAGCGCGCCGGCCAGGACGGGGAAGGCCTTCTCGCTGTAGATCGCGTTGATCGTGCCGTTGTCCAGCTGGTTCGGGCCGAGCGTCAGCGACCCGTCGGTGATGGGGTGGTCGTGCAGCTCGGTGCGCCGCTGCTCCCAGCGTGCCTCGACCTGCTCGGGGGTCGAGCCCCAGTGGTAGGTGGAGTCCCGGGCGGCCATCCAGGGCAGGAAGTCCTGCTCGAAGCGGCGCTGGAAGCTCATCGGCTGGCCCAGCTCGTACTGCTCCCAGGTGCCCTCGAAGCCGATGTTGCTGTCCAGCACCATCCGCTCGACCCGGTGCGGGAAGAGCGTGCCGTAGTAGGCGCCGATCATGGTGGCGTAGGAGGCGCCGTAGTAGCTGATCCGCTTCTCGCCGAGCAGCGAGCGGTAGAGGTCCATGTCGTGGACGGTCTGCTCGGTGGTCAGGTAGGGCAGCAGGTCTCCGCTGTGCTCCACGCAACCGGCCACCAGCTTGCGGGAGTTGGCGATGGTGCGGTCGATCGCTGCGGGGGACCGGTCGCGGTAGTCGCCGGCCAGGAACTCCTGGAACTCCGCCGGGCTCTGGCACTGGACCCGGGTGCTGCGGCCGACGCCGCGCTGGTCGAAGCTGGCGATGTCGTAGGCGGCGGCCACCGCGGGGGCGCCCTGGACGAGGTCCAGCGGGCGCAGCAGGCCCTGGGCGCCCGGGCCACCGGCCGTCTCCATCAGGGTGCCCCTGCGGTGCGCCGGGTCGGTGGCGCGGTGCCGGGAGACGGCGATGGAGAGGTCCGCCCCGGCGTCGGGGTGGTGCCAGTCGCGCGGGACCGTCATGGTGGCGCAGTCGAGCGCCGGCCGGTCCGTGCAGGGCTGCCAGTCGAGCGCCTGGCGGGCGTAGCGGGCGGGTACGCGTTCGGCGTCGCCGGGGTTGCGGCCGGAGTCGGCGTTCGCCGTGGCGGGCAGGGCGAGGCCGGCGAGGACCGCGGTGGCGAGGACGGCGGCCGCGCGACGGGCGCGGGATGCGGTGGTGTTCACGGGAACGATCCTGTCCGACCCGGCATCTGACGCACGATGACGCTGGACACCGTCTTCGGGGTGGTGCTGGCTACACCCCAGGTGGGAGGTAGCCGGCACCACGGGTGCCGTCAGGCGTCAGTAGGCGGCGGTGAAGCGGGCGCGCCGGTGGACGGGCCGCTCGGCCTCGTCGAGCAGGGCGACGGCGAGGTCCTCCATCGAGATCGCCGAGTTGCCGTCGGCGTCGACCAGCAGTTCGTCGAGGCCGAGCCGGAAGCGGCCGGTGCGCACCCCGGGTTCGAGCAGGGCGGCCGGGCTGAGGTACGTCCAGTCGACCTGCTCGTCCGCGCGGTAGAGGTCCAGCTGTTCGCCGCAGGCCAGGGCGATCGGCCGGATCGCGTCCGGGAAGCCGGGCGACTCCACCAGGACCGTGCCGGCGGTGCCCGGGACGGTCAGGCTGCCCGCGCCGCCGACCGCCAGCAGACGCACGCCGCTGCCGGCCAGACCGGCCAGCAGGCCCCGGGTGGTGGCGGCCAGTTCGTGCTCGCTGCCGGGCACCGGGCGGGTGGCGGTGATCGCCAGGTCCTGCCCGGTGGTGATCCGGGCGACGTCCTCCGGCTTGCCGGCGTCGCCGACGGCGAGGGTGACGGTGGACGGCAGGTCGTGCGGCTTGGCGGGGTCGCGGACGACGGCGGTGACCTGGTGGCCGCGGGCGAGCGCCTCGGCGACGACCCTTCGGCCGACGTTGCCGGTGGCGCCGAAGACGGTGATGCGCATGAACGTTTCTCCTTGGGTTTCTTGCTCTTCCGAACGGAACTGCGGTGGGGGCCGTGGGGGCGGTCCGGGGTCAGGCGGTCTCGCGCACCTGGCCCGGGGTGGCGGGGGAGGCCTCGGGAGCGGGCGCCGCCGGGGCCGGCCCGGGTCGTCGGATCTGGGCGACGACCAGCGAGCCGAGCACCACCACCGCGCCGAGCGCCTGCAGCGGGCTGAGGTCCTGTCCGAGCGCCAGCCAGCCGACCAGGGTGGCGACCACCGGGCTGAGCAGGGAGAGGAAGGACAGCGAGGTCGGCGGCAGGGCGCGCAGCCCGCGGAACCAGATGGCGTAGGTGAGGGCCGCGCCGATCAGGCAGAGGTAGGCGTAGCCGAGGACGTTGTCGACGGTGTAGTGGGTGGGCGGCGCGCCCTCGCTCAGCAGGGTGACCGGCACCAGCAGCAGTCCGCCGGCGGTGAGCTGCCAGCCGGTGGTGGCGAGCAGCGGCGCGGGGGAGGCCCAGCGCTTGGAGAGCACCACGCCGAAGGCCATCACCACGGCCCCGCCGAGCGCCGCGGCCACCCCGATCGCGTCCAGCCGGGCGTCGGCGCGCAGCACCAGCAGGCTGACGCCCGCGACGCCGGCGACGCCGGACAGCACGGTGCGCAGGGTGAGCCGGTCGCCGAGCAGTGCGGCCGAGAGGCCGGCGGTGACCAGTGGCTGGACGGCGCCGACGGTGGCCGCGATCCCGCCGGGCAGGCGGTAGGCGGCGATGAACAGCAGGGCCTGGAAGGCGCCGATGTTGAGCGCGCCGAGGACGAGCGCGCGCCACCACCAACTGCCCTTGGGCAGGGTGCGGGTGAGGGCGATCAGCAGCAGTCCGGCGGGCAGGCAGCGGATGACGGCGGCGAGGAGCGGACGGTGGGGCGGGAGCAGTTCGGTGGTGACGGCGTAGGTCGTCCCCCAGACGGCGGGGGCGGCGGCCGTCAGCAGCACGACGGCGAGACGATTGCTTAGCACTAAGGCAATGTATCTCAGCGCTAAGGCAATATTCAGCGGATTCCGGCGGTGACGTGGCTCACAGTTACCTCACTGCTAAGGAATTCAGCGGGTGTCGCCTACCCTGAACCCGTGGCAGATCATCTCGACCGCGTCGTCGCGCAATGGGGCGCCGAGCGCCCCGACCTGGACGTCTCCCCGATGGAGGTGTTCGGGCGACTCAAGCGCCTGTACCGCCTGGTGGACGCCGAACTCAACCGCACCTTCGCCGAGCACGGCCTGGACGCCCCCTCCTTCGACGTCCTGGCCACCCTCAAACGCAGCGGCCCGCCCTACCGCCTCACCCCCACCGGCCTGATGCAGTCCGCCATGGTCACCTCCGGCGCGATCACCCAGCGCCTGGACCGCCTGGAGGCCCGCGGCCTGGTCACCCGCACCCGCAGCGACCAGGACCGCCGCAGCCGCGACGTCGAGCTCACCCCCGAGGGCCACGCCCTGATCGACCGCGCCCTGCCCGACCACGTCGCCGGCGAGCGCCGCATGCTGGCCGGACTCGACGAGCCTCGGAAGGCCGCCCTGGTCGACGGCCTGCGTGCCCTGCTCGCCGACCTCGGCGACGACAGCACCAGCTGAATAACCGTTCGACGGCCATGGCCGCCCTCCCCTTGGATGGCGGCCATGGACGACCCGATCTGGCACGAGCTCCCCGCCGAAACCCGGCGCCTGGTGGACGAACACCTCACCGCCAGGCGCCATGTGCACGCGATCAAGGCGATCCGCGACGCCTCCCCGGAGGCGCCGCCCGGCATCCGCGCCTGCACGGACGTGATCGCGGACCGGATGACGGAACTCGGGCTGTTGCCCGACGGCCCGAGCCGGGTCAGGGGTTGACGGCCACCGCCTTGAAGAAGGTGTAGTGGAACGTCCCGCCCGGCCCGGCCGAGCGGCGCAGTTCGGCGACGCCGCGGTCGAACTCGGCCGCGGTGGTCAGCCCGGCGGCCAGGGCGTCCGCCCGGACGGCCTCGACCATCGCGACGAAGGTCCGCCGGGTGAAGCCCTCCACCAGGGCCGGGCGGTCGCCGTCGGCGTAGACCGTGCGGGGGCGGACCGTCACCTCCGTGAAGCCGGCCCCGGTCAGCAGCGGGTGGAGCCGGCGGCCCACCAGGGCGTCGCCGCCCGCGTCGGCCTGGAGCCGGACCAGGTGGTCCACCGTGCGGCGGGCCGCCGGGGTCTCCGGGTGGAAGAGGGCGGAGCCGTGGTCGCCCTCGATCACGGTGATCGTGCCGCCCGGCCGCAGCACCCGGCGCAGGGCGGCCAACCCGGCGGCCGGGTCGGGCAGGTGCTCCAGCACGAAGCACAGGAAGACGTGGTCGAACGCGCCGTCCGGGAACGGCAGTCGGTGCAGGTCGCCGTGGTGCCAGGCGACCCGGGCGGTCGGGGCCAGGGCGGCGATCCGGGCCCGGGCCTGGGCCAGCGACTCCGCCGAGACGTCCGCCGCGGTCAGCAGCACGCCCGGGTTGGCGGCCAGCAGGTGGGCGGTCTGCGCGCCCACCCCGCAGCCGGCCTCCAGGACCCGGCTGCCGGGCGGGTAGGCGGTGCCCGCGTGGAGCAGCTCGGCGAGGGTGTCGGCCTGGTCGCCGAGGCGGCGGGCCTCGGCGTCCGAGTAGCCGTGGACGTAGGGGGCGCTGGGGCCGGTCGTGGTGGTCATGGCCCAACCCTCGCGCCAGTATGGACCGGTGAACAGGTCCAAAGACGCGGCGGCCGAGAGGTCCAAAGAGACCGGTGCCGACTTCCTCCAGCTCGACACCGCCGAGGCCCCGCCCGGCGGCCTCACCGACTGGCTGACCGGCCGGCTGCGCGAGGCCGTCGCGGACGGGCGCCTGCCGGCCGGTAGTCGACTGCCCGCCAGCCGGGTGCTGGCGGCCGAACTCGGCGTCTCCCGGGGCGTGGTGACCGATGCCTACGGCCGGCTCGCCGAAGCGGGACAGCTCGCCGGGCGGGGCCGGGGCGGCACGGTCGTGGTCGCCCTCGCGGCCACCGCGGCGCCCGCCCCGGCGACGCCCGCCGTGTCGGCGGCCGTCCCATTGGCGGCCGACCCACCGGCCCGTCCGGCGCCCGTGCTGTTCCGGGCCGACCCCGACCCCGAGGTCTTCGACCACCTGCGCGGCACCCCCGCCCGGATCGACCTCACCCCCGGCGTGCCCGACCTCGCCGCCTTCCCCCGCGCCGCCTGGCTGCGCGCCGAACGCGCCGTCCTGGACGGCCTCGCCGGTGCCGACCTCGGCTACGGCGACGTCCGCGGCGCCCCCGCCCTGCGGCAGGCCGTCGCCCACTGGCTCGCCCGCAACCGGGGCGTCCGCGCCGATCCGGACGAGGTGCTGGTGGTCGCCGGGACGGCCCAGGCACTCGCCCTGCTCGGCCGCGCCCTCGGGCGGGTGGGGATCACCGAGGTCGCGGTCGAGGACCCGGGCTCGCTCGGCGCCCGCCAGCACCTCGCCCACTGGCTCGCCGCCACCCCGCCCGTCCCGGTCGACGGCGAGGGCATCCGGGTCGACGCGCTGCGCGCCACCGGCGCCCCCGCCGTGCTGCTCACCCCCGCCCACCAGTACCCGACCGGGGTCGTCCTCGGCGGCGAGCGGCGGCGCGAACTGCTGCGCTGGGCGGCGGACGGCGGCCTGGTCGTCGAGGACGACTACGACGCCGAACACCGCTACGACCGCGCGCCCGTCCCCGCCCTGCGGGCCGAACTGCCGGACCGGGTCTGCTACGCGGGCAGCATCTCCAAGCTGCTCGCCCCCGCGCTGCGCACCGGCTGGCTGCTGGTGCCCGCGCCGCTGCGCGCGGCCGTACTGGACGCCAAGCGCTTCGCCGACCTCGGCAACCCGGTGCTGCCCCAGCTGGTGTTGGCCCGGCTGATGGAATCCGGTGAACTCGACCGTCACCTCAGGCTGTTGCGCCGCAGCCATCGGCGTCGCCGGGACGCCATGATAGCCGCCATCCGCAGCCACCTGCCCACCGCCACCGTGCACGGCGCGGCCGCGGGGCTGCACCTGATGCTCACCCTTCCCGAGGAACTCGGCTGCAGTGACACCGAGTTGGCCACGGCCGCGCTCGCCCGCGGGGTCAAGGTCCAGCCGCTGTCCTGGCACGCCCGCCTGCCGTACCCGCCGGGACTGGTGCTCGGCTATGCGGCGGTCCCGCCGGGCGCGATCACCGAAGGCGTCGCGGTGCTGGGGGAGTTGGTGCGGCGGGCGGGGTTCAGTCCTCCTCGTCGGAGCGGCGCCCCGGCTGGGGGACGACGAAGAACTCGGTGACCAGGCCGACCGGTCGGCCGTCCGCGTCGTAGCCCGCCCAGGTCGGGTAGCGGCCGTCGCCCCAGCCGGTGGTGAAGGCCACCAGGCCCGCGCCGGAGTCGGGATCGAGGAGCAGCACCGGGCCGAGGCCGGCCGGATCCCGGTCGAGGGCGTCCTGCAGCAGGTCCTCGTCCTCCTCCAGCAGGGCGGACAGCGCTTCGGTGGCCGCGGCGTCGAAGAAGCAGCCGGTGCCGGTGTCGACGCCGTAGCCGAAGAAGTCGGTGTCCCCGAGCGCGGCCACGGCGTCCGGGTCGCCGTCCGCCGACAGCGCCCACCGGGCGGCGGGCTCGGTGCGGAAGCGCAGCCGGGCCGCCGCCACCCGGCGGTCCGGGCGGGCGTCCGGGGCACCGGGCCGGGTGAGCTCCACGACCGAGAGCGTCACCGGGTAGCGGCCGGGCGGTGCGGTCTCGTCGAAGGGCGTCTCCGAGTCCTCCAGCGAGACGAGCGGGTCGCAGGCGGAGACCGTGCCGCTGGGCAGCGGCAGCTCGGCCGTCGGCAGCGCGACCACGGTGGCGAGCCGGTCGCCGGACGGGTAGGTGCTGCCGAGGGTGAACAGGCGGTCGACGTCCGGAGCGGGCAGGGGCATCGGGGATCGGGCCTCTCGTACGGGTGAACGAAGTGCCCGGAGGTTATCGGCCGGCTCCGACACCCGGCCGTCGGCCCCTCCCGGCTCCTGGGCGTCCGCTGCGGGCCCGGCCCGCCGACCGGCGCGCACCGGTCGATCGAGGGTGCGAGCCCCGGCCCGGGTCAGCCGAACGGAGCAGTCGCGCGGGATTTCCGCGGGGCTGCCGGATGCCGCCATCCTGGGTACGCTGACGGACCGTAGCCGTTGCTCACCCTGGAGGACCGATGGCTCCGATACGGCGTGTCGCCCAGTTGGGTTCGGTGCTGCTGGTACTGGCGGGCGTGCTGGGACCGGTCCCCGCCGGGTCGGTGCCGCGTGGCACGGAACCGCCCGGCGGGCCCACCGGCGGGAGGACTGCAGCGATGGCGGCGAAGACAGCGAAGACGGCGACGGCGACGCCGGCGACGGGGGCGAAGCGGGCGGCCGACGGGTCGGAGGACTCGCGGCAGCTCGCCGGGCGCCGCATCGTGCTCTCCTACCCGGGGCCGACCCCGGCGCCCGGGGTGCTGCAGGCGATCCGGGAGGGCCGGGCCGCCGGGGTGATCCTGTTCGGCGAGAACGTCACCAGTCCGGAGCAACTCGCGACTGCGGTCGCCCAGTTGAAGCAGGCGGCGGCCGAGGCGCCGGATCCGCGCCCGCTGCTGCTGATGACCGACCAGGAGGGCGGCAAGGTCCGCAGGCTGCCCGGCGCGCCCGAACTCTCCGCCCGTCGCACCGGGTCGGCGCCCAGCCCGCTCGCCGCCGCCCTGGACTCCGGTACCGCCGCCGCCGGGACGCTCACCGGCGCGGGCCTGAACGTCAACCTCGCCCCGGTGCTCGACGTGTACGACACCCCGGGCAACTTCATCGACCGCTTCGAGCGCTCGTACGGCCAGGATCCCACTCGGGTGGGCGAGTTGGGCAGCGCCTTCGTCGCGGGCCAGCAGAGCCAGGGGGTGGCGGCCACCGCCAAGCACTTCCCCGGTCTCGGCTCCGCCGCGCGCGACGAGAACACCGATGCCCGGCCCGTGACCCTCCCCGTGCCGCTGGGCGAGCTGCGGACCCGGGGCGAGGCCCCCTACCGGGCCGCCATCGCCGCGGGCGTACGCCTGGTGATGGCCTCCTGGGCGGTCTACCCGGCCCTGGACCCCGACCGCCCGGCCGGGTTCTCGCCCACCGTGATCCAGGGCGAACTGCGCGAGCGCCTCGGCTTCGACGGCGTCACCGTCACCGACGCCCTGGAGGCCGAGGCCCTCACTCCGTACGGTCCGACCGGTGTCCGGGCGGTCGCCGCCGCGGCGGCCGGGATGGACCTCATCCTCTGCTCGGCCCGCGATCCCCGGCAGGGCGAGGACGCCACCGCCGCGCTGGCGGCCGCGCTCGACTCCGGGGGGCTCGACCGTTCCGCCTTCGTGGAGTCCGTCGACCGGGTGGACGCGCTGCGGGAGAGCCTGGGCTGACCGGTCGGCCCGGCCGTCCGCGCGCCGCGGGCGGCCGAGGGCGGGGCGGGGGCGGTGGTTCACCCATGGTTCAGCGGGGTGACGCCTCGGCGGGTGCGGCGGTTCGCCCCTTCGGGCGGGAACGCGCCATCGTAGGTCTGCTTTCAGTCGAGGCGATACATCGAAGGGAATAGTCGGCTCTGGCGATGGAATCGCATGGCAGAGTATTCGTCATGGCACGTATGAAATGTCATATGTGCCATGACACACTAATCGATTCCTGTCCCACGAGTTCATTCCTCACACCCTCCGAAGGAGGAGCCATGAACCGCATCACCCGGATCGCGGCGGGCGCGGCCGGTGCCGTCGCCCTGCTCTCCGCCCCCGTCCCGGCGCTCGCCGCCGGGCAGGAGTCCGGCACGGTGACCACCTGCGGGTGGTCCGGCCTCCAGGCCGGGCTATCCACCCGGGTCTGCGCCGACGTCACCGGTGACGGCGTCGTGCTGTACGGCCAGATCGGCCTGGCCGGCCCGCCGTCGCCGGGGACGCCGTGGCCGCCGGCGCCCCAGGAGCTGATCACCCGGCTGTCGGCCGACGTGGTCGGCGTCGGCCCGCTCGGCGCGGTGTCCGGGCGGACCGTCTTCAAGGTCAGCACCGTCCGGGTGGACGGGATCAGCACCACGGCGCCGTGCGGGTCGGTCGTGCACGCCTCCTTCGCGGTGGAGGGGAGCTTCCGTGGACCGGTCCCGGTCACCCTGGATGTGCCTGTAAGCTGCTGACGGCTCGTCATCCAGACTGCCGAGCCCGGGAGTTGGCAGCGTCCCGGGCTCGGCCCTCGGCTGTCCCGATCCGGTCGCCGGTGCGGTGACCGGCGTGGCCGCCGATCCGGTCCCGGACGCGCTCCCCGATGTGGGTGTGGTCACCTTTCACTGTGACGACTTGAAGAAATCTTCATCTGTCGCGATGATGCCTACCGGCCGCGGCGTGGACCCCCGCCCGGCCGGACGACCACCGAGCCGGATCCGAGGGAGGCGACGGACGATGCCGGTCCCGCTCTACCAGGCGAAGGCGGAGTTCTTCCGCACCCTCGGCCACCCGGTCCGGATCCGGGTCCTGGAACTGCTCCAGGACGGCCCCCGGCCGGTGCGCGAGCTGCTGGCGGAGATCGAGGTCGAACCGTCCAACCTCTCCCAGCAGCTCGCGGTGCTGCGCCGCACCCAGCTGGTCACGGCCACCCGCGAGGGCAACACCGTGGTGTACGCGCTCAGCACCCCGGACGTCGCCGACCTGCTGCGCGCGGCGCGTCGGATCCTGACCGAGCTGATCACCGACCAGGGCGCGCTGCTCACCGAGCTGCGTGCCGCCGGCGGCCGGTCGCCCCGCTGAGGCTGCGGCCCGCAGCTCGCAGCCCGCAGCGTCAGATCCGAGGAGAGCACCAGCATGAGCGACACCGCCGACACCACCGCCGGCGCCGACCGTCCGGTGAAGGGCGACGGCACGAGCGAGGAGAAGAGCCGCCGCAAGGCGATGCTGATCCGGGCGGGCATCTACATCTTCGCCACGCACCTGTTCGCGGGCTTCGTCCTGCTGCTGTTCGCGCTCGGCGACCGCAAGTAGCACGGGGACGGGCTCTGCGTCCTACCGCCGCCCGCCCGGCACCTGGTAGCGGTTGCTGGTGCTGGTCCAGGCCTGGACGCCGGTGACCAGTTCCCGGGTGCCGTCCAGGTACCAGCGTCCCGCCGGGTGCCGGCGGCCCAGGTCGCGGCGCAGTTCCTCGTTCTCCCGGCGCAGGTGGGCGACCCGGGCGCGGACCGCGCCGACGGCCCGGCTGCGGGTGCAGCCGCGGGCCCGTTGCAGGGTGAGGACGGTGTTGAAGGCGGCCGCGCTCTGCCGTTCCTCCCGCTCCAGCGAGTAGAGGTCGTTGATCAGCGTGGCGGCGTCGGCGGTGTTGGCGCGCAGGCGGTGCAGTGCGGGCTCCGCGTGCAGGGCGGCGGGGGCGTCGGCGCCGTGGACCCGTTCCAGTATGTTCATGAACGGGTAGAGACAACTGCCGTGGCGGCGCAGCCGCATGGTCTCCGCGAGGCCCAGGCCCAGGGCGGGGACGGTGCCGCGGGCGCGGTGCTCGGCCTCGGCGGGGAAGGTGGCCAGGCAGGCCCGCCACTCGTGGGCGGCCCGGGCGCGCCAGGCGGGGGAGGCGGATTCGCTCTGGCGGTCCCAGAGTTCCCGCCAGGCGGTGAGGAGCCGGCCCTCCGGGGCGGTCGGGCGGGGCCCGTCCGCGAGGGTGGAGATCAGCGGGTCGACCAGCGCGTGCGCCTCCGTGGGCCGGCGTCCGGGCGGGCCGTCGAAGTGGTCGTCCAGGACGGTGAACCAGCCCAGCATGTCCACCAGCAGGTCCAGTTCGGCGCCCCGGACGCGCGGGAAGGCGTGGCCGATCAGCTCGTGCAGGGCGTAGGCCCGGTAGCCGGGCAGCTCGGTGGGGGCGAGCAGGCCGTGGTGGACCGCCCAGTCGGCGTGCCGGTCGGCGGCGGCGCGCAGTTCGGCGGGCGGGCGCGGCTGCGGGGGTGCTACGGCGGTGCCGGTGCCGGTGCCGGGGCGGGCGGTGGCGGGGGTGTTGGCGGGGCGGGCGGTGGCAGGGGTGTCGGCGGTACCGGTGAACGGGCAACCGGTCGGGCGCGCCCGGACCGTCGGGAACGCTCCGGCCGGCTCGGCCGCCCGTTCCGGCGTGCCCGTCCGCACCGCCGAGGTGGCGGCGGCCTCGGTGCGGGGCGCCAGCCGTACCCGCAGCCCGTGGGCCTGGACCGTCGTCCACACCACCTCCCGGGCCCGGGCCCCCGGCACCGCCACCGGCCGCCAGCGGCGCAGGATCGCGGCCGCCGCGACGGTGAGTTCGGCCCAGGCGAAGGCCTCGCCGATGCACTTGTGCTTGCCCGCCCCGAACGGCAGGAAGGACGGCCGGCCGAGCCCGCCGCCGTCCTGCCAGCGCTCGGGCCGGAAGCTCAGCGGCTCCTGGTAGCGCACCGGGTCGCGGTGCAGCGCGGTGAGGCTGTACAGCAGCTCGGTGCCGGCCGGGATCCGGTACGGGCCGAGGTCCACCGGCACCTGGGCGGTGCGCATCAGGAAGGCGTTGGGCGCGTGCAGCCGCACCACTTCCTGGGTGACGCTGCGGGTGTAGCCGAGCCGGCCGAGCGCCTCCGGGGTGGGGACGGTGCCGGCGGGCAGGTGCTCGTCCAGTTCGGCGAGCACGCGGGCCTCCACCTCGGGGTGGCGCAGGAGTTCGTCCAGCAGCCAGGTGAGGGTGGTGGAGACGGTCTCGGTGCCCGCGCCGAACATGGTGATCGCCTCGGAGCGGACGTCGGCCTCGGTGAGCGGACGGCCGGTGGCCGGGTCGGTGGCGGCCCGCAGCAGGTCGGGCAGGGTGCCGCCGGGCCGGTCCGTCAGGGCCGTCCGGTCCGTCCCGGGGCGGCCGTTGACGGCCTGGTCGACCACCCGGTTGAGCACCCGGACGGCGGCGTCGAAGCGCCGGTTGACGGGCAGCGGCAGCCGGGCCAGGGCCGGGTGGGGGTAGAGGGACTGGACGATCTGCCCCTTCACCAGGTCCGGCAGGGCCCGGTGGAAGGCGAGGGTGGCGTCCTCGCTGAGGCGGGCGCCGAACAGCGAGCGGGTGACGATCTCCAGGGCCAGGTGGTTCATCTCCTTCGCCACGTCGAGGACTTGGCCGGGTCGCCAGCGGCCGGCCCGCTCCTCGGTGACCTGGTGCATCACCGCCAGGTACCCGGCCATCCGGTCCGGTCCGAAGGCGGGCTGGATGATCCGGCGGCGGTCGCGGTGCGCCTGGCCCTCGGACATCAACAGGCCGTCGCCGAAGGCGGTCTTCAGGGTGTCCTGGACGGCGCCGCGCGGGCAGTCGCGGGCGAGGGCGACGAGCAGGGTGTGGACGAGCCGGGCGTCGGTCACCACGCAGACGGTGCGCGGCCCGAGCCGGATCCGGACCACGCCGCCGTGTCGGGACAGTGAGCCGAGGAAACCGAGCGGGTCGCGCAGCAGGGCGGCGGCGTGGCCGAGGCCGGGTACCGCGCCGGGGGCGAGCGGGGGGACGGCCGCGCGGGTGGTGGGTGCGGGGGGTGGCGCGGTTCTCGGGGGGACGATCCGTTTCCGTGTCTCTGCCAGCAGGGTGTGGGTCGGCAGGGGCATGACACTTCCTCTCACCAGAGGGGCCGGTGCGGGCGGTACCGGGGGAAGGCACCGGCGGGCCGGCCGGGAGGCGGGGGCCGGCGAGCGCGGACCCCGCGTGCGCCAGGGGCAGAGGGCGCACGCCATGGGAAACGCGCCGGTCCGGCGGGCGTTGCGCCGAACGCGCCCGGATCACTCCAACGGCCGATCACCGCGGAGCCCGCCGGACCGCTCCGCGGCACCGGCCCGCAGGGGCGGTCTGACCTGCGCGGACGGCCCCGCGTCGGGCCTCCGGGCGAGGCCCTGGCGGCAGGGTCTTTGGACCCTCGCCGCACGGCCGTGCGAGGGCCAGCATGGTGCCCGGAGAAGGAGGAACCTGATGACCCGTCTGCGCCACCGGCCCGCCCTCGACGTCCGGGTGGAGATCCGCGGTGAGCTGCCGCGCGAGGACGCCGAGTACGCCCGGGCCCGGGCGCAGGACACCGCCGCGGAACTGCTCCCGGACGCCCACGGCCTGCGGCTGCGGCTCACCCGCGTGCGCGACCGCGCCGTCACCCGGCCCGTGCTGGCCCAGGCGGACGTACGGCTGGACGACCTGGGCCCGGTCCGGGTGCAGCTGGCCACCGGCACCGCCCGGGAGGCCGTCGACCTGGTGCTCGGCACGCTCGCGGGCCGGGCGGTACGGCTGCGCGAGCAGGGCGACATCGGGCTCGCCGCCGTCCACGAGAGCGCCTACCGCCCGCAGTACGCCGACCGACCGCTGGCCCTGCGCAGGATCGCCCGGCACAAGGCGGTGGTGCTCGCCCGCCGCACGCCCGGGCAGGCGGCCCGCGAACTGCTGGCGCTGGACCGGTGCTTCCACCTGTTCCTGGACGCCGGGACCGGACGCGACGGCCTGGTGCACCGCTGCCCGCTGACCGGTGCGGTGAGGCTGTGGTCCGCCGACGGTGCCGCGGTGCCCGCGCTCGACCTCGCCGAGGCGGCCCGCCGGCTCTGGCTCACCGGGCGACCGTTCGTCTGCCACACCGACCCCGGGGATGGCCGGGTCCGGGTGCTCTACCGCCGCTACGACGGCCACTACGGCCTGATAACGCCGGTAGCGGACGGCGGTTGCGGGGCAGGAATCCCCTCGGCACGGGACTGATCCGCAAGAGGCGGCGGGCCCCGCCGTTCGGGCTCCACTGTTCGGGCTCCACCGTTCGGGCTCCACCAACTCCAGACTCCACCAACTCCACGACAGGGGAACGGGACCATGGACTGCGACGACGAGGTCATGCTGACCGTCCGGATCACCGCCACCGAGCGGGCGCTGCTGCGGGACCTCGCGCGCGGGCACGGCGGGGACGTCTCCGGGGTCGCGGTCGACGGGCTGCTGGAGGTCATCCCGGCGCTGCACGACGACGCCTCGGTGCTGCCGCTGCTGCGGGTGCTGGCCCGACCCGCGCCCTGCGCCGTCACCCTCTGGCTGCCCGCCCCGGTCGCGGACCTGCTGCCGCTCCTGGGCGAGCGGCTGATGCGCACCGGCGGTCCGTCGACGGGCCCGGCCAGTGCCGCGCTCTCCGCCGCGCTGCGGCTGTGGCTCGGCGGGGAGCGTACGGTGCTCGCCGCCGGGCTGGCCCGGTTGCACGGCGGTCGGGGCGGGCTCGCGGTCGCCGCGTGAGGCTCTGCGGGACGAACATGATGAGTCGTCAAATCTACTGCTGAGTAGGCAAGTTCGGATCGTACGCCACCCTCGGCGATAGGCTTTTCACGGCCCGGCGCGGGGTCTAGCATTCGTCACGGCCGTGGGAGCCGCAGTTCCCGGGCTCCGGTCGGGTGGCCGCCACCACCTCATGCCGGGGAGCGTGCAACCCCCCGAGTGCGCTCCCCGGCACCTTCCTGTCTGCGCCCGTGCCCGCGCGCCTCGTGTCTCGTGTGCTGCGTCTCGTGTCCCGTGTCTCGTGTCTCGAACGGGTTCGGGAATTTCGCAAGAGGTTTCTGTTATTCCCCGCCGCCCCACCTGCTCTCCCTTGTGTCGGAAGGTCCGAGCCCCGTACCACCGGGCCCGGACCGTCGCACGAGGAGAGGAACGCGATGGGACACCGGAGCAGTGAGCTCCGTCGGCGCAGGCGCCGCAGGCTCACCCGCAGGAGTGCCCTGGTCGCCGTGGCGGTGGCGGCCGGGCTGGTCGCGGGCACGCTGGGCCTGCGCACCGCGCTGGAGCCGGGGACGGCGCACCGCACCGTCACGGCGGCGGACGCGCCGGTCGACGCGGTCGCGGACGACGGTGGGTCGGGGGAGACCGGCACCGCCGAGGGTGCCACCAGGGCGCCCGCCCCGAAGCGGGACGAGAAGGTCGCCCCGCCCAAGGAGATACCCAAGGACCAGCCCGAACGCGGTCTGGTCTACGCCGGGTTGAAGCTGCCGACCGGCGACCGCTGCGGCAACATGCTGGAGGTCGCCGGCAGCGGCCAGTGCAGCCACGGTCCGGACGCGCCGCCCAAGGACGTGGACATCCACAAGGACGTCGCGCCGGTGGCCGCCCCGGCCGCCCAGGTGCCCGCGCTCACCCCGCCGGCCGGCGCTCAACCACCGGCCGCAGCCGACCTGTTGAAGGGCGGCGTGCCCGTTCTGGACGCGGCCCGGCAGGCGCTGCTCGGCGATGCCGGCACCGCCGGTGCCCCGCAGGACGCCGCCGTCCCGGCCGCCGGCGGGGGCCTGGTCTGCGAGGGCGACGGCAGCAGCGGCAACCGCGTCCAGGTGGTGTACGTGCACACCCCGGGCAATGACCGGTTCGCCCAGTACCTGTCCTCGTTCAAGAAGTGGGCCGCCGACGTCGACGTCATCTACAACGCCAGCGCCGCCGAGACCGGCGGGGTGCGGCACGTCCGCTTCGTCACCGAACCCGACTGCACCGCCTCGGTGTTGAACGTGCAGATCTCCGACGCCGAGATCCAGGACTTCGACGCGAGCAACCGCGCGCTGGCGGCACAGGGGTTCGACCGCAAGGACCGCAAGTACATGATGTTCACCGACGCCAAGGTGTACTGCGGCATCGGCACCTTCGCCGGGGACGAGCGGTCCGGCCAGGACAACCTGAGCAACTTCGGCCCCTCGTACGGCCGGACCGACTCCGGCTGCTGGGGCGGGCACACCGCCGCGCACGAACTCGGCCACAACCTGGGGGCGGTGAACAACAGCGCGCCCAACTCCAGCAAGGGCGGGCACTGCACGGACACCTGGGACCTGATGTGCTACTCGGACGCCCCCTACTATCCCGCGATGCGGGTGGTCTGCCCGGATCGCGCCCATGACGACCGCCTGGACTGCAGCCACGACGACTACTACAACACGGCGCCCAAGCCCGGCAGTTACCTGGCCACGCACTGGAACGTCGCGAACAACCGCTTCCTCATCGCGGGCGGCGGCAGCGGCAGCGGGACCGGCGGCGGCACCGGTCCGAGCCCCACGCCCACCCCGACCCCGAGCACCGGTCCGACGGCTACGGGCACGCCCACCCGCTCGCCCTCGCCGTTCCCGACGCCCACCGGTGGCCCCACCGCCACGCCGACCCGGTCCCCGTCGCCGACCGCGACCCCGACCACGGGCGGCACCGGCCCGACCGTGACGGTCGGTCAGATCACCCAGAACTCGGTGGTGCTGAGCTGGCCGCCCGTCCCGGCCGCCACCGGCTACGACGTCCTGCTGAACGGCCGGACCATCGGCACCGTCCGCTCGGCCGTGGTCGGCGTCGTCCGGCTGGACCCCGGCAGCGGCTACACCGTGGCCGTCGCCGTCCACGACGCCGCCGGAACGGTCGGCAAGCCCGGCCGGGCGGTGAGCTTCCACACCCTCGCCGACGCCGGCCGCCCGCAGTCCGGCACCCGCTACACGATGGTCAACGGCCTCACCGGCCAGGCCGCGGACCTGTGGGGCAGCTCGATGAACGACGGCACGGTGGCGGTCGGCTACCAGCGCACCGGCTACGCCAACCAGAAGTGGCTCTTCGAGGATACCGGCAACGGCGCCGTGCGGATCAAGTCCGTGCGCTCCGGCAAGTGCCTCCAGCTCGGCGGCACTCCGGTCGCCGGACAGTACGCGGCCCAGCAGCCGTGCTCCGACGCCGCCACCCAGAAGTGGCAACTCGCCGCCGAGGACGGCGGGTTCACCATTTCGGCGGACGGTTCCGGCCTGGTGCTCGGGCTCAGTGACCGTTGGTACTACGGTGGTTGGCTGCTGGAACTCCAGCAGCCGAACGGCCGGCCGGATCAGAGCTGGTCGTTGCTGAAGGCCTCGTAGACCCGAAGTCCTCCACCGCGCAAGCCCGTTCCATCCGCACGACGGGTGCGGCCGCCACCACCCGACGGCGGCCGCACCCCGCGCCGTAGCCCCCTCACCCTCACCCCCCACCGCCCGAGGACCGCCCCTCATGCGAATCCGCATCCGCCCGCTGCTCTCCTCCCTCGCCCTCGCCGCCCTGACCGTCCTGCCCGCCGCCGTGCCCGCCGCCGCCCACGGCGACACCGTCCACCTGGACGTCGCAGGCCAGCAGAACGGCCGGGTCAGCACCGTCGCGACCTGGGAGAACGACCACGACCCGGTCACCGAGGACTTCGCCGGCACGCTCTCCGCGACCGCCGCCGACGGCCGCACCGTCGGCCCCTGGCGGCTGGTCGCGGTGCCGGGCCGCCCGGGGACGTACACCACCCGGGAGCTGCTGCCCGCCGGGCACTGGAAGATCGCCGTCGACTGCGCCTTCCCCTCGCTGGGCCACGGCGAGCGCGAACTCGACGTCGAGGCGGCGGCGATCAGCGACCCGTCGCCCTTGGACGCGGTGGCGGCCTCCACCACCAACACCCCCGCCCCGCCCGCCGTGCCCGGTCCGTCCGTGGTCGCCGCCGCGGCCACCTCCGCCGCGCCCGTCCACGAGACCACCGACGACGTCACCACCTGGGCCGCCATCGCCACCGCCACCGCCGCCGTCCTGCTGGTCGCCACCGGCTTCTGGCTCCGTGGCCGCGCCCGCCGCTGACGGCCCGTCCCGATGCCCGATCGCCGCCCGCCCGCCGCACCGGCGAACACCCGTGCGGTGCGGCGGTGCCGGCCGGTCCGTGATCCAGGCCGCACGGCAGGTCGGGAACCGGAGGCGCACGAAGTACGTCAGACCGGTCACCGGGCGTCACGGGACGTCCGGCCGATCGCAAGGGAGCAACCGCATGAGGAAGGTCCTGATCACCGGCGGCGCCGGCTTCATCGGCAGCACGGTGGCCTCGGCCCTGCTCGACCGGGGCATCACCCCGGTCGTCCTGGACGATCTGTCCAAGGGCCGTGCCGAGTTCGTGGCGAACCGCGTCTTCTACGGCGGCGACATCGCCGACGCCGCCCTGCTGGAGCGGATCTTCACCGAGCACCCGGACATCGACGCCACCGTGCACTGCGCGGCCAGGATCGTCGTCCCGGAGTCGGTGGCCAAGCCGCTGTTCTACTACCGGGAGAACGTCGCGAAGACCGTCGAGCTGCTGGACGCCCTGCAGCGCCACGGTTGCACCCGGGTGGTGTTCAGCAGCTCCGCCTCGATCTACGCGCCCACCCCGGACGGTCGGGTCGACGAGGCCTCCGCGGTAGAGGCCAACAGCCCGTACGCGCGTACCAAGCTGATGATGGAGCAGGTGCTCCAGGACTGGACCCGGGGTGAGGGCGCCGAGCAGCAGCGGGTCATCTCCCTGCGGTACTTCAATCCGATCGGCGCGGACTCCCGGATGCGCACCGGACTGCAGAACCTCAACCCCAGCCACGCCCTCGGCAAGCTGATCGAAGCGCACACCTACGGCACCCCGTTCACCGTCACCGGCGTCGACTGGGAGACCAGGGACGGCTCCGGCATCCGCGACTACATCCACGTCCAGGACCTCGCCGAGGCGCACGTCGCGGCGCTGCTCCGGTTCGACGAGGTGATCGCCCCCGACGCCGCCGACCGCTACCGGCCGATCAACGTCGGCACGGGCGAGGGCACCACCGTCCGCGAACTGGTCGCCGCCTTCGAACAGGCCGTCGGCACCAAGCTGGACGTCCGCGAGGCCGGGCCGCGCCCGGGCGATGTGATCGGCTGCTACGCGGCCGTGGACACCGCCCGCGACCTGCTCGACTGGACGCCGCAGCGCACCCTCGCCGAGGGCGTCGCGGACGCCCTCGCCTGGCGCACCAAGTGGGCCGCCCAACTGGCCGCGAACTAGGCCCTGTCCGGCCGATCTTGCCGGGCGCGCGACGCCGGGCATCCCGCCTGGACGCACGCCCGAATCGTCCAAGTACGTCCAGTACGAGGCC
>NZ_JBEOSV010000021.1:0-136874 GCF_040303245.1 Kitasatospora sp. NPDC096077
CAGCCGGACGGGCGTAGGCCAACCGGCCCACGCCCACCCACAAGATCAACACATAGGCCAACCGGGTGCCGTACACCTAGATCGTGATAGTCCCGAATCGATCCCCTTGAGCGGTTCCTTCCGGGCCGCGTGGTCGATGGCAGCGGCACCGATGGGGGTCTCCGGTAGGACGGCGGGCAGTTTGGACAGGTTCTCCGTGGTGAGGCCCGCGAAGACGAGGGCTTCCAGAGCCCTGCACGCGGCGACGTCGGTGAGCTCGAACGCCTGCTTGACGCGCTTGGTCCACTCCTGCTGCCTGGCGTGGGTCTGGGCGAGCGCGAACAACTGCTTGATGGTGGCATCGGTGACCGGGGTGCCCCTGGGGTGCCCCCCGACCTTCTGGCCGACGCGGTCCATGTCGGTGGCGATCGCGTACTTCGGGTCGAAGTCTCCCTTCACCCCGTCGTACCGGTTGTTGTGCAGTGAGTCCATCAGCTGCTGGCCTTCCTGGGCTCCGCTGCCGAAGGTGACGCCGTCTTCCAGCTCGTCGTAGTGCTCGTGCACCTTCACGAAGGTGTTGGGTTCGGGGTAGTAGACCAGGGCGGGCTCCACCTGGGCCATGGCCCTGCGGACGGCGAGGTCCACCTGGCTCGCGTGCCAGATCAGCACGTCGTCGTCGGCGGTCCTTCGGTCCGCAGGGGAGGTGTAGCCGCCGCTGAACACGTCCAGCCTCCCGGTGTCCAGCTGCTCGGCGGCCGCGGAGAACAGCGGTCCCGCTTCGGTGGCGAACGATGCGGTGTCGGCGTCGCTGGTGTGCAGGTAGACGTGCTCCCGCCCGGCGGCCCGCAGCCCGGCGATCATGGCGGTCGTCTCGGGGGAGCGCATGATCCTGTCCCGGATCTCGCCGTAGGGGATGGTCCGCTGGTTGGTCTCCTGGGCCTTGGCCCCGTGGTTGGCCCAGGTGAATCCGATGACCGCGACCCGGAACCGGTCATTGCCCCAGGCGGTGCGGAAGGCGTTGACCTTCTGGGTGAACAGGGTCTGCGCGGTCGCAGCGTCCTGCGGGTTGCGGGTCCGGATGTTCACGCCGATGACCAGGGCGAAGCGGTCCGCCGGTGCGGTGCCTTCCTCGAAGCCGCTCTCGTACTGCTCGGCGATGTTCATGAGGTCGAGGGTTCGGCTGAGCACGGCGGGCACGATCGCGACGGTGCCCGCCCCCTGGGGTTCGGCGTCGGCGACGGCCTGCCCGAAGGCGCCGGCGTTCCCGCCCCCGGCGAGGTCGGCGAGCTCGGCCGCCCGCTGCACGGCCGGGGCCCGTCCCGCGGACGCGATCCGCGGTGCACCACGCCCCTCGGCCCGCTGGACCGGTGCGGCGCGGGTGGTGTCGTCCAGGGGACGGCGGGGCCCGCGCAGCACCGCTTGGACGGTGGAGCGCTGCACCTCGGGCGCCGCCTGCCCGGCCTGCGGGTGGCCGCAGTCGGCGGAGTGCCGGTGCTGCTCGCGGGCCCCGGGGTGGCCGGCCCGGCGCAGCATCTGGACCACGGCCGCGTTCCCGGCACCGGCCTGCAAGGCCATGAGGCCGACGCGCGACGCCCCGCCCGCCGCTGCGGGGGCGCGGGGCGTGGTGCGGGCACGTTCGTCCCGTGTGGACCGGTCGTTGTCTTGGGCACGCATGAGAAGGGGCCCTACCTAGGGAGAAGGGGCAACCCTTCCTGCATACGCGACGAACGATCACGAGGCCAGGGGCCGGAGGGCAGAAATCGGGCAGAGAAGGGTGGCCGACCGGACAGTGCGGATGCGCGACCTCAGCGGACGTACGCCCGTGCACGGGCAGTATGGGCCGACCGGAGCGACGTTTCGCCCGGAGCGGTGCACACCGGCCATCAGGATGTCCGGAACGACCCCGTGTCGCGGTATTCCTGGCCGGAATCGAGCGGACGGCGGCGCGAATTCGGTTCGTGCCCCAATGACACCGGTCGTACGTTCACATCCCTTCGGCTCCGTGCGCACACTTTCCTCACTTACCGTCAGGACGACACTCGGGTTGAATCAATTCCGTTGAACCGGACTTCGTGCGCGACCCGTTGGGCTTTGATGGGGATGCACGCCACCCGTCCGACGGCCATTCGAAGCCGGTCCGTCCGTTGCGGCGCCGCCGCACGGAAGTCACCAAAAATCACCTGGAGTTCGTCGCCATGACGCTTCATTCCTGCCTCCGTCACACCAACTGCCAGGTCAGACCGGAACTCGCCCCGTGCACTGACCACTTCTTAACCCTGGGGTTACTGTGACTTCAAAGCACGTCTCCATTGCCATCGTGGGCGGCGGCCCGCGCGGACTCAGCATTCTTGAGCGGATCTGCGGAATACCACAGATCTCCTGGGAAAGCCTGTCGATCCATCTGATCGACCCGAATCAGCCGGGTTCAGGGACTCATTACCCGAGCCAGGCCAACCATCTGCTGATGAACACCGTCGCCGGCCAGGTCACGGTCTTCCGCACCGGCGACTCGAACGCCTCCGGGCAACCGGCCTCCGGGCCCAGCCTCGCCGAATGGGCCGGCGTCCCCGGGAACACCTATCTGCCGCGCAGCGTCCTCGGCCGCTACCTGGCCCACTGCTACCGGCTCCTGCGCCGGCAGGCCCCCGACACGATCAGAGTCCACGAGCACCGGGCGACCGCGCACACGCTGCGGGCCCTGCGGGACCGGTCCTGGGTCCTCAACCTGTCGGACGGCGCGATCGTCGCCGCGGACTTCGTCTTCCTCACCACCGGCCACGGGACGAACCACCCGACGACCGACGACCAGGCGATCCAGCAGTTCGTCGCCGACCACCGCCGGGCCAACCCCCGGCTGCGCTACGTCCGCAACTGCTACCCGCTGCAGAAGCTCGACGCCATCGAGCCCGGCGCCCGGGTCGCGGTGCGCGGCATGGGGCTGTCCGCGATCGACGCGGTCGCCAGCCTGACCGTCGGCCGCGGCGGACGGTTCGTCACGGGCGCCGACGGGGAGCCGGTCTACCGCCCCAGCGGGGACGAGCCCCGGATCCACGTCTACTCGCGCAGCGGCCGGGTGTTCTCGCCCCGGGCCGTCAACCAGAAGACACCGGCGGACACCCACCGGCCCTCGGTCCTGACGCAGGAGGAGCTGGTGAGGCTCCGCCTGACGCACGGTCAGCTCGACTTCGAGAGCCAGGTGCTCCCCCTGCTGCGCGCCGAACTGCGCACGGCCGCCCAGGCGGCGGGCGGAGCGACCGGCGGAGCGGCGGACCTTCCGGATGTCGAATCGCTTCTGCGCCGCCCGGTGCCGGGCCCGCTCCGGACCCTCGACGAACAGCAGGCGGAACTCGTCGACTTCCTCGCGACGGACGAACGCCGCGCCGCCGAGGGGAACCTGGGGAACCCGGTCAAGGCCGCCGCCGACGCCCTGCGCGACCTGCGCGACGGGCTCCGGCTGGCCGTCGAGCACCGCGGCCTGACCCCGGCCTCGCACCAGCAGTTCTGCCAGGTGTACGCCCCGATGCTGAACGCCGTCGCGGCCGGGCCGCCCGCATCGCGGTCGCGCGAGTGGCGCGCCCTGTTCGCCGCCGGGACCCTGCACCTCGGCGCGGGCCCGGGGGCGACCGCCCGTCCCGACCCGGACGGCGCCGGGTTCGTCCTCGACGGCGCCCGGCAGTCCTCGCCGCCGACCCGCTTCGACGTGCTCGTCGGGGCGAGCATCGACCCGTTCCTGCCGGAGCACGACGCCTCGCCGCTGACCCGGTCGCTGCTGTCCGCCGGGCACGCCCGCCCGTTCGCCAACGGCTGGTTCCGGCCGGGCGGCTTCGACGTCGACACCGCCGGACGGCTGATCGACGCGGACGGCTCGGTCGTGCCGAACCTGTGCGCGCTCGGCCATCTCACCGAAGGCGCGCACTACTTCACCAACATGCTGCCGGCCCCCGGCGTCGACTCCCGGATCACCGCGGACGCGGCCGCGGCCGTCCAGGCCATGGTCGACCACCTGCGCGCACCGCAGCGCTCCCCGCAGCAGGCCTGACGGCCGGGACCCTCCCCGACTTCTTCCTTTTCTTCCTCGGAGACCGCCATGACCACCATGACCACCACGAGCACCACGAGCACCACGAGCACCACGAGCACCACCGGCCAACGCGCGCCCTGGATCGAGCCGTTCACGGCGAAGGGCGAGCACGTGACGCTGGTCCCGCTGGAACCCGGCCACGAGGCCGAACTCGTCGACGCCGTCGAGGACGGCAAGGTGTGGGACACCTGGTTCGCCGCGGTGCCCTCCCCCGACGGCATGCGGCAGGAGATCGAGTGGCGCCTCGGACTCGCCGACGAGGGGCGGATGGTGCCCTTCACCGTGCTCGACGGTCAGGGCCGGATCGCCGGCATGACCAGCTACATGAACGTCGACGCCGCCAACCGCCGCCTGGAGATCGGGCACACCTGGTACCGCCGCAGCGTGCAGCGCACCCCGCTCAACACCGAGGCCAAACTGCTGCTGCTCCAGCACGCGTTCGAGCAGCAGGACTGCATCGCGGTGAGCTTCCGGACCGCCTTCTTCAACCAGCCGAGCCGGCGCGCGATCGAACGGCTCGGGGCGAAGCTGGAGGGCGTCTGGCGCAACCACGTCATCCTGCCGGACGGAACCCTGCGCGACACCTGCTACTACAGCATCATCGCCGGCGAATGGCCCGCGGTGAAGCGGCACTTGGGCTGGCTGCTCAACCGCGCCGAGCAGGCCTCCGGGCCGACCTCCGGGCAGGCCGCCGAGCAGACCTCCGAGTCGCCGTCCAAGTCGGCGTAGTGCCCAACGGTCCCGACGCCGCCGGGCCGCTGTCACCGAGGGCCCGGACGGCCGTCTTCCTGCTCGGCCTGTGCGCACTGCTCAACATCTACTCCACCCAGCCGCTGCTGTCCGACCTCGCCCGGGACCTGCACGTGCCGGTCGAACGGGCCACCTGGACGATCACCGCGACGACGCTGGGCGTCGCCCTGCTGGCCCCCTTCGCCGGCTCGGTCTCGGACTTCCTGGGCCGCAAACGGGTGATGGTGGCGGCGATCGGTGCGTCGCTGGCCGCCACCCTCGCCTGCGCGCTCGCCCGGGACTTCACCACCATGCTGGTGTGCCGGTTCGCCCAGGGGCTGTTCATCCCGTTCGTCTTCGCGGTCGCCGTCGCATACGTCGCGGAGGAGTGCACCGGCCCGGCGGCACAGGGGGCGAACGCCCTCTACGTCTCCGGTACGGCGTTCGGCGGGTTCTGCGGACGGTTCCTCTCCGGCGCGGTGACCACGCAGTTCGGCTGGCGGTCGTCGTTCCTCGCCATGGCCCTCGTGCTGCTGGTGACGCTGGCGGTGACGGCGGCCTGGCTGCCCCGGGAACGGCGGTTCCGGCGCTCGGAGTCGCTGCTGGCCAGCCTCCGGGGCATCGGGCGGCACTTCGGCAACGCGCGGCTGCTCGGCACCTGCTTCATCGGGGCGGCGATCCTGTTCCTCCAGGTCGGCTCGTTCACCTACGCCGGGATGCTGCTCGAAGCCGCGCCGTTCGGGCTGAGCACCTTCGAGATCGGCGCGGTGTTCGCCGTCTTCCTGGTCGCCGTGGTCGTCACACCGCTCACCGGCCGCCTGATCGGCCGCATCGGCAGACGCAGGACGTTCGTCCTGGTCAGCGTCGTCTCGCTGGCCGGCCTCGCCCTCACCCTGGTCCCGTCCACCCCGGCCGTGATCCTCGGCCTGGCGGCCTCCTCCACTGGGGTGTTCTCCGGCCAGGCGTGCGCCATCGGTTACGCCGCCGAGGCCGGCGGACCCGCCCGATCCAGCGCGGTCGGACTGTACCTGACCTCCTACTACGCCGGCGGCAGCATCGGCGCCGTCGCACCCTCCCCGCTCTACACCGCCGCCGGCTGGGGCGCGACCGTCGGCCTGCTGGCCGCCGTGGTCGGCCTCAGCGTCCTGGTGGCGCTCGCCGCCTGGCCGGCCCCGGCCGCCCGATCCCTTCGAATCAAGGAACCCGCGCTGTGACCATCACAACCGACCTGACCGACCGGGACACCTTCTTCTGGCTCTGCCGGCTCGACAAGGCCTCGACGGTGATGACCGTCGAGGAGGGCATCGCCCCGCGCGAGGTCGGCGCCCGGACGGCGGCCGCGATCGCCAAGGTCGTCTCCGACGCCGAGGCGCCCGGAGCCGACCGGCCGACCGACTACCTGCAAGTCGAGCCCCTGGTAAGGGAGTTGGTGGGTCCGGACAGCTCCCGCATCCACTCCGGGCGCAGCCGCCAGGACATGCTGCCCACCGTCTACCGGCTGCTCCTGCGCGACCGTCTCGTCCTCGTCCACCGCGCGCTCGGCGAGCTGCGCACCGCCCTGCTCACCCTCGCCGAGCGGTACGGGTCGGCGATCGTGCCCGCCTACACCAACGGCGTCCAGGCCCAGCCGACCACCTTCGGCCACCTCCTGCTCGGCTACGAGGCGACCCTCCGGCGCTCGGCGCTCCGCCTGGCCGAGGCCTACCCGCGCGTCAACCGGTGCCCGCTCGGGGCGGCGGCGCTCGCGACGTCGAGCTTCCCGGTCAACCGGGTGCGGCTCGCCGAGCTGCTCGGCTTCGACGAGCCCGTGGAGAACTCCTTCGACGCGGCCCAACTCTCGCCGATCGACGTCGGGTTCGAGGTGGCGGCGGGCGCGATGGCGCTGGCCCTGTCCCTCGGGACCTTCGTCCAGGACGTGCACGCGCAGTACCACCACGCGCGGCCGTGGATCACCCTGGACAACACCGACCTGCTGAGCCCGAGCACCCTGATGCCCCAGAAGCGCAACCCGGTCGCGCTCAACCGGGCCCGGCTGCTGGCCAGCGAGGTGATCGGCGACGGCGTCTCGACGGCGCTCGCCGCGCACAACGTGTGCTCGGGCCTCACCGACTACAAGCGAGCCGAGGCGCAGCGGACCCTGGACCGCACCCTCGCCCTGCTCGGGGAGGTGACGGCGATCGTGGGCGGCATGCGGCTGGACGAGGGGGCCGCGCTCGACGAGGTGCGGTCCGACTACTCGACGACCTCGGAGCTCGCGAACGTCCTGCAGCGCGACTGCGACGTGCCGTTCCACGTCGGCCACAGCTTCGCCTCCGCCCTGGTCACGTACGGGCGCGGCGAGGGGCTGACGGTGGAGCGGCTGGACTTCGCCGAGGCCCGGCGGCTGTACCGCGGGATCGCGGGCGGATTCGACGGCGTGGACGTGGAACTCCCGTTGACCGAGCAGCAGTTCCGGGCCGCACTGGACCCGGTGGACATGGTCGCCTCCTACCGCGGCCTCGGCGGACCGCAGCCGGCCGAGTTCCGGCGGATGCTCGCGGCGGCGCGGGACGCGGTACGGGCCGACACGTCGTGGCTCGACACGACGGCGGCGCGGCTGACGGCGGCGGAGGCCGCGCTGGAGGCGAGCTTCGGCGAACTGGCCGGATAACCGGCCCCCGACCCGACGGGCCCGCCCGTCCGGGCCCGGCAGGAGTGGACGGTCACCGCTCCTGCCGGGCCCCGGCGTCATTCGCCGCCCCCTGCCCGTCACACGGCTACACGGCTACACGGCTACACGGCTACGCGGCTACGCGGCTACGCGGCTACGCGTACAGCGTTCCGCGGGCGACGACGACGGCGGACCCGGCGACCTGGACCGACTCGATCCGTCCCGGCGTGCCGAAGGCCCGGGCCCGCATCGTCGAGGGGCGGCCGATCTCGACGCCCTGGCGGATCTCGATCCACTCCCCGAAGGGGATCACGCCGTGCCGGGCCAGGTGCACCGCCAGCGCGCCGGCGGCCGAGCCGGTGGCCGCGTCCTCCACGACGCCGTAGGCGGGCGAGAACATCCGCAGCCGCCACTGCGAACCCGAGCCCGCGAAGCAGTTGGCGGCCATGTCGGGCAGCCGGGCGAGGACCCGCTGGTCCGGTTCGAGGGCGGAGAGCGAGGCCACGCCGTCCAGGCCGACGAACACGTGCCGAGGTCCGTTGCGGTAGACCTCGACCGGCAGCGTCCGGGCGGCCGGGGCCAGGCCGAGACCGGCGAGCAACTCGTCGGCGCGCTTGTACAGCTCCCAGGTCGGGACGGGCTGCCACATGCAGGCGGAGTCGGCCCGGCCGTCATCGGCCCGTTCGAGCTCGAACACCACGGTGCCCATGGCGGTCTCCATCCGGATCGTGTCCGCCCTGTCTGCCTTGTCCGTCTTGTCCGCCCGGCCGAGCACGATGGCCGTCCCCAGGGTCGGATGGCCCGCGAACGCCAGCTCGTTCACCGGGGTGAAGATCCGCACCCGCACGTCGCCGTCGCCCTCCGGGGGGAGGACGAAGACGGTCTCCGACAGGTGCATCTCCTGCGCGATCCGCTGCATGCGTTCGGGAGGGATCCCGGCGGCGTCCACGAAGACCGCGGTCGGGTTGCCCTCCAGCGGGACGTCGGTGAAGACGTCGGCCACCACGTACTCGTACGTACCCATGGGTTTCCGTTCTCGAAGTCCCCCGCACACCGCGCGGGCCGGGGGACGGATGCCGGGTCGGTGGGCGTCGAACAGGGCCTGGTACCGGGCGACGGCCCGCTCGGTGGCTGGGCGGGGGCTCCGTTACGGCTGCGACGAGGGGCGGGCCGCGGCGACCAACGCGGTGTTCTCCATGGGCAGTTCGGCGCTCCGGACGATGTCCAGGCCGGCCCGGTCGAGCAGCGAGGTGATCCGGTCGAGGCTGCGGTGCGCGCCGCCGGTCGTCATCAGGAGGTGCAGGTCCCACAGGGCGGGCAGCACGGTGGAGTCCTTGTCCGCGACGAAGCGGTCGAGGAGCAGCAGCCGTGCGGAGGGGTCCGTCATGGCGCGGCGGCAGTTCTCGAAGACGCCGACGACCGCGTCGTCGTCCCAGCCGGCCAGCACCCGACAGAGGATGTAGACGTCCCCGCCCTCCGGGACGCCCTCGAACATGTCTCCCCCGACCAGCCGGACGCGCTCCGGTCCGACCGCGGCGACCAGGTGCTCGCGGGCCTTGGGCATCATGTGCTCGCGGTCGAAGAGCACGCCCTCGGCGTCCGGCGTCGCGGCGAGGATCGCGGCGAGCAGCTGCCCGCCCCCTCCGCCCACGTCCACGACCGTCCGGCCGGAGAAGTCGAACACCTCCGGCACCTGGTGGAAGAACATGCTTCCGGCGTTCATGGTGTGCTGGAAGCGCCGGGTGAGCGCGGGGTCGTGGCCGAGGTGCTCGTAGAGCGGCCGGCCGTAGGCGGCCTCGAAGCCCGAGCTCACCGTGGAGACGGCGTGGTGGGCGTGGCCCCAGGCGGTGTAGAACTCCTCGCCGTAGAGCAGGCACAGGTCGTGCATGGACTGGGGCCCGGGGAGCAGGGCCGTGCTCAGCAGGGTGTTCCGGTAGCCGGTCGTCCCGTCGCCCTCGAACACGCCCATGGCCACCAGGAGGCGCATCAGCCGGTGCACGCCCCGTTCGTCCGCGCCGGTCGCCCGGGCGAGTTCGGGGTCGGTGTCCCGGCCGGCCTCGATGTGGTCCGGCAGGTCCAGTTTGACCGCGGTGTAGAGGGCCTGGGCCCGCCAGCCACCGGTGATGACCTCGATCACGTCCCGGGTGGCCTGTATGTCGACTGTCATGTGCGACTCCCCATTCCGGCCTCCCGGTCCGGTACCGGGAGGCCCACTGTTCGTACGGACGACATCGGACTAGGTGGGGATTCCCCCGCGCTTGATCTCCGGGACCTCCACGCCCAGCGCCCGCAGCTGCTGGAACGGGTTCATGAACTCGCGGTTCTGCTTGATCTTCCCGTCGGCCAGCACGAACGAGTGGATGAAGTGGTTCCGGTAGTGGCCCGGCGGGTAGTCCGGATAGAGGATCTGGCCCTCTCCGTCGCATTCCACCCAGAAGTGATTGGGGTCCTGGGTGTCGAAGATCCGGACGTTCTTCCATTCCCAGTCGGGGAACATCCGCAGGGACCACTCACCGTGCTGCCGGAGCTTCTCGTGGCCCTGCGAGACGACGGGTTCCCCGGTGTCGGTGGTGTAGAGGCCGGCGCTGCCGTCCTCGGCGAAGAGCAGGTACCGCGTCAGGCGGTTCTCGCCCTTCCGGCTCATGTAGTCCGCGACCACCTCACGGTGCCGGCGGCGGAGTTCGACGTCGTTTCCGACGTGCTCGGGCTGCGCATGGGTGTCTGTCATCTGGTGTCCCCTCGGCTTTCCTCGGTACCGGCGCCGTCAGTGCAGCCGGAGTTCGGGGCGGTAGACGTCCAGCCACGTGCTCAGATCGAGGACCCGATCCATGCCGTTGCGGACATCGAGGCTCATCGTGCCCGGGTCCTGCCGCGTGATCCGTTCGAGCCGGCCACGGTCGACCAGTTCGAACACCGGATCGTCGGTCGCGAGCAGTTCCCTGCTCTGTTCCAGCAGGGATGCGGCGTACTGCGGGGAGAGCGTGGCGGGATAGGGCGATTTGGTCCGCTCCAGTACCGACCGGGGCAGGAGATCGGCGGTCGCGGCGCGCAGCAGGCTCTTCTCCCGGCCGTCGAAGGTCTTCATGGACCACGGGGTGTTGTAGACGTACTCCACCAGCCGGTGGTCGCAGAAGGGAACCCGGACCTCCAGCCCGACGGCCATGCTGATCCGGTCCTTGCGCTCCAGCAGCATGCGGACGAACCGGGTCAGGTGCAGGTGGCACATCACCCGCATCCGCAGCTCGTGGTCGCTCTCGCCGTCGGCCCGCTCGACCTCGGCGACCCCCTCGGCGTAGCGCTCGCGGATGTAGGCCGGCAGGTCGAGGGCGGCGGTGATGTCGCGGTTGAACCGGTCGGACGCCTGGGCCTTCGCGCCGCTGACGAACACGGCCATCCACGGGAAGGTGTCCGCGGCCTGGACCTCCGGCTGGTGGAACCAGCGGTACCCGCCGAACACCTCGTCGGCGGACTCCCCGGACAGGGCGACCGTGGAGTGCTCGCGGATCGCCCGGAACAGCAGGTACAGCGAGGCGTCGATGTTGCCGAAGCTGAACGGGCTGTCCCGCGCGGTGATGACCCTGCGGCGGATCTCCGGATCGGCCATCGCCGCGTGGTCGAGCACGACGGTCCGGTGCTGCGTGCCGACGTGCGCCGCCACGTCGAGCGCGTACGGGCCGTCCGCGGTGGCGCGCAGCTCGTCGGGGACGAAGTCCTCCTCCCGTCCGACGAAGTCCACCGCGAAGCTGCGCACCTCCTTGCCGAGCCGGGCGGCGGCCAGGGCGGTGATCGCGCTGGAGTCGAGCCCGCCGGAGAGCAGCGTGCAGCGCGGCACGTCGGAGACCAGCTGACGGTCCACGATGTCCTCAAGCAACGTGCGCACGGTGTCGACGGTGGTCTGCCGGTCGTCGGTGTGGACCCGGGTCGGCAGGGTCCAGTAGCGGTGCTCGCGCAGGCCGCCGCGGTCGACGGTGGCCACGCCGCCCGGGAGCAGCTCGCGCATCCCGCACCAGACCGAGGCCCCCGGCGTGTGGGTGAAGCTGACCAGCTCCCGCAGGCCGGCGAGGTCGACCGCGCGCTCCGCCAGCGGGTGGGCGAGGATCGCCTTCGGCTCGGAGCCGAACAGCACCCCGTCCTCGGTGGCGTAGAAGTAGAGCGGCTTGACACCCATCCGGTCGCGGATCAGCACGAGCCGCTCGACCCGGGCGTCCCAGATCGCGAAGGCGTACATGCCGTTCAGCCGCTCGGCGACCGCCTCGCCCCACTCCAGGTAGCCGTGGAGCACCACCTCGGTGTCGCTGCGGGTCCGGAACCGGTGGCCCCGGCGGACCAGTTCACCCCTGAGCTCGGTGAAGTTGTAGACCTCGCCGCTGTAGGTGAGCGTCACCTCGCCGTCGTCGGTGCGCACCGACATCGGCTGGGTGCCGCCTTCGAGGTCGATGATCGACAGGCGCCGGTGGCCGAGCGCCGCGTGCCGGTCGAGCCAGGCGCCCTCGGCGTCCGGTCCCCGACAGGCCATGGTCAGGGTCATCGCGTCCAGGTCCGCGCGGTGCTGAGTCAGGTCCCGGTCGAAGGAGACCCAGCCCGATATTCCACACATCGACTTACCTTCTCCTGTTGGAGGACTTGGCGGGCACGGTCAGGGTTGGAGCCGGTCGGCGCGCCAGCCGGAGCCGTGGCGCTCGTAGCGGAGCCTTCGGTGCAGCCGGTCCGGGGCGGCCTGCCAGAACTCGACGGCCGCGGGCTCCAGCAGGTAGCCGAGCCAGCCGGCCGGGCGGGGCAGCGCCGTGCCGTCGCGGCCCAGCCGTTCGGCCTCCGCCCGCAGGGCGTGCTCGTCCGGCAGCGGTGCGCTCTGGTGCGAGGCCACCGACATCGGGTGCGCGGCGGCCGGCCGGGCGACCCACAGGGCGTCGCACTCCCCGTCGGGCAGCGGACGGGTCGGGCCGCTCACGATCGCCTGGCGGCCGGCCTCGCGCCAGTAGAGCACCCCGGACGCCCACGGCGTCCCGGCCAGGTCCCGGCCCTTGCGGCTGTCGGCGTGGCTGGCGAACACCAGGCCCGTGTCGCGGACCGCGAGCACCTGCACGATCCGGTTCGAGGCGTGGCCGCGGGCATCGGCGGAGGCCAGCGCCAGCGCGCCCGGCTCGCGGACGGCGTTCGCGACGGCGCTGTCGAACCAGGCCTGGAGCAGGCCCATCGGTTCGGCGGGCGGGGCGGCGAACTCGTCGGACGCCGGGGGCGGGGTCGACGCGCTCACGACGGCTCCTCGACGGGCTCGAAGGCGACGGGCTCGGACTCGACGGGCTCGGACTCGACAGGTTCGGACTCGACAGGTTCGAAGGCGACGGATTCGAAGGCGAGGCCCCGGTCGGGCGTCCCGCCGGAGCGGACGCCCTCCACGAGCGCCTCGACCTCGGTCGCCATCCGGAGGGTCGGCGGGTAGCCGATCAGTTCGGTGGCCCGGTTCGGCGGCATCGGCGCGGTCAGGTCGGCCGTGGACTCCCACAGCATCACCGCGCCCCAGCGGTTGGTCCGCCGGTCGGATATCCAGATCTTCAGACGGAGTCCGTCGATCCCGGCCCACGGCTCCACGCCCTCGTCCCGCAGGTAGACCCGCAGGGAGTCGATGGTCTGGTCGGACCCGGAGAGGTCCCACCAGGAGATGGTGGCTATCACGCGTTCAGCACCTCCTTGATTTCCGTCAACGGGGCCAGCAATGCGCCCAGGATCCGTACTCCGTCCCGGGTGAGCACCGATTCGAGGTGGAACTGCACCGAGCTGAAGTGCGGCCCGCGCAGGGCGTGCACCTCCCCGGTCTCGGCGTCCAGGCCGACCCGCACCTCGCCCACGCCGGGGCACTCCAGCTGCTCGGCCCGCGCGTAGGCCGCGTAGGAGTTGTAGAAGCCGACGTGCTCCCGCGAGCCGAACAGGTCAATCTCGCGCTGGGTCCCCTGGTTGGGGACCTGGCGGCGTCTCAGCGGCAGGCCGAGGTGCCGGCACAGCAGCTGATGGCTCAGGCACACGGCCAGGAAGGGGGTGCGCCGGGACAGCAGCTCCTCGATCGCCGAGGTGAGCCGGGCCATCCGGGGGTGGCCGGCCTCGCGCGGGTCGCCGGGGCCGGGGCCCAGGACGACGAGGTCGTGGTCGTCGAAGCGGTGCGGCGCGTCGAAGCCGGCCAGGTGCACCGTCAGCCCGACGGCGCGCAGCTGGTGGGCCAGCATCGCGCTGAAGGTGTCCTCGGCGTCGACGACCAGGGCCCGGCGGCCGGCCAGTACCGGGTGCGGCCGGGTCCGCGCCGCGGTGTCGCTGAGCCAGAACCGCGCGATCGTCCTGTTGCGCCGGCCCAGGGCCTCCCGGACCAGCGGGTGCGCGTCGAGCCGCTCGTCGGCGCCCAGTGCCGAGAGCAGGCCCGCGGCCTTGGTCCGGGTCTCGGCGACCTCGGCGGCGGGATCGGAGTGCCGGACCAGGGTCGCGCCCACCCCGACCTCGACCCGCCCCGCGCCGTCGGGGCCCGGGCCGCTGATGTCGGCGGTGCGGATCAGGATCGCGGAGTCCAGGGTGGGTGCGCCGTCGGCGCCGCGGCCGATGAGCGCGGCGACGCCTCCGTAGTAGCCGCGGCCGCGCGGTTCGTGCCGGGTGATCACCCGGCAGGCGTTCTCCAGCGGGCTGCCGGTCACCGTGGGGGCGAACAGGGTCTCCCGCAGGATGTCCCGGGGGTCGAGGTCGCTGCGCCCCTCGATGACGTACTCGGTGTGCGCGAGCCGGGCCATCTGCCGCAGGAACGGGCCCACCACCCGGCCGCCGCCGCGGCAGACGCGGGCCATCATCTTCAACTCCTCGTCCAGGACCATGTACAGCTCGTCGGTCTCCTTGCCGTCGGTCAGGAAGTCCATGACCTCGGACAGCACCGGTCCGCTCGCGGGGTAGCGGTAGGTCCCGCTGATCGGGGTCATCGCCGCGACGCCGTCCCGCAGGCTGACGTGGCGTTCCGGGGTGGCGCCGACGAAGGTGCGGGTGCCGGTGTGCACGAGGAACGTCCAGTAGGCGCCGGTCTCCCGGGTGAGCAGCCGGCGGAACAGGCTCAGCGCGCTGCGCGTGGAGTAGCCGGTGACGGTGGCGACGAACGAGCGCTTGATGACGAAGTTCGACCCCTCCCCGGTGCCGATCTCGCGGTCGAGCACCGCGCGCACCGTGTCGGCGTAGGCCTCGTCGTCGGTGTCGAAGCGTCCCCCGGCCAGGGCGATCGGCTCGTCCGGCAGGCGCCTGAGCACCTCGGAGGTGGCGATCCGGCCCTGGTCGGTCACCGTCATCGCGAGCAGCGGCGAGCCGTCCGGGACGGCGGCGAAGCCGCGCTCGGCGATCTGCTGGTGCGGTACCAGGACCAGCACGTCGTGCCGGTCCTCGCCGGGGGTCCGGGGCCCTTCGCCCAGCGGGACGTCGGCGAGCCGGGCCGGGGTGCCGATCCGGCCCAGCAGGACGTCCATCCGGTCCGGGCCCAGGCTCTCGGGGCGGTGCAGGAGGGCGAAGGCGCCCGGATCGGGGCCCAGGACGCGCCCGAGCAACTGCGACGGGTTCATCGGAAGACCTCCTCGGTGGTGGTGACCACCGAGCAGCGGGCGGCCGCGTAGTCGAGGGCCAGCCGGTGGTACTCGGCGGAGAAGTCCCCGACGGCGTCGGCGACCAGGAACGGCTGGATGTCGTTGGTGAACGCCTCAAGGGCCGTGGCCAGGACGCCGACGTGCGCGTACACCCCGCAGAGGATCAGCTGGTCGCGGCCCTGGTCCCGCATGCGGGTCAACAGGGCGGAGTTGAAGAACGCGCTGTAGCGCCACTTGGTGAACACGTCGTCCGTCGGCCGGGGCGTCAACTCCGGGACGACCAGGCGGTCCTCGGGGGCCACGCTCATTCCGGGGCCCCAGAAGTCCTTGAGCAGGCCGCGTTGCCGCTCCGTCATGCCGCCGGGCTGCGCGGTGTAGCACACCGGGACGTCGAGGGCGACACAACGCTCCCGCAGCGACGCGCAGTTGCGCACCAGCGGGTCGCGCACCGCCGGCGGGAACGGCGCGAGGAAGTAGCGCTGCATGTCGTGCACGAGCAGCACCGCCCGGCACGGATCGGGGGTCCAGCGCGCGGTGTTGACGGGCAGGTCGTCCGCCGCCGTCGGAAGCGGGTAGGCCGCGATCGGCGTCAGGCCCGACACGATCCCTCCCCGGCCCGGTGCGACTCCACGTCAGCCGCGGTGCGTACCGCCAGGCCTCCCCGGCGGGGCCGCCGCCGGGCGACCGGGTCTGTCGGAGCTACGAGCGAGGTGGCGTTCAAGGTTTCTCCAGAGCTCGAACATGTCGGCACTCGCTGTTCGTGGAATTCCCGATTTCGGGGAATACGGAAAGGGATTTGCTGTGCACCCGGCCGAGAAACCGGGCATTCCGCCACCGTGCGGCGGATATGGCGTGAGTAACTTTTGTTTGCCATCCCGACCCCGTGACGCCAGTCATACAACAGTCGGAAATAGGCTGCTGTCAAGGCGTGAATAAAGTGCTGTACGGAGTATTTCTTCGATCTTCCGGCCATGACTCCATGCGTCGCCACGGCGGCTGGAGTTCTTGATCGATTCCCCGTTCGCACTGGTCAGCGGAGCGGATTTCGCCGTCGGCGACCAACCTCGATCGTGCCGCAGCACTGCGGCACGTCCAGCCGGGACGTGCCGCCAGCTCATGACGACGCGCCCTGAACCACATTGATTCATCAGTACTTGAGCGGCCCTGAAGGCGACCCCTAGGAAGCATTCCGGCGTAGGTACCGGGGCAGCACGATCACCGCCCGCCGATGCCGCCCGCCAGGACCCGCTGGAACCCGACTCCGTCTCCGGTTGCCGAAGCGATCCCCGCATCAGGCTGCCCGTCACGCCTTGGGCGACTCGTAGACGGTGGCGGCCATCGCTCCCAGTTGCCTGTTGGCCTTGAGAGCGAGGTCGATGGCATCGCTCACCGAGCCACCGGGCACCGGAATGTTGTTCACGTACATCGCGAAGGCGTAGCGGTGGCCGTCCTTCGCGTCGATGTAGCCCGCGAGCGCCTTGGTGCCGAGAGCCAACTTGCCCTGGTAGGAGCTGACCAGGGTGCCGGTCTTCGCACGGATGTGTCCGGCGGCGGGATCGGTGCGGTCGATGACGTCGGCGAGCGAACCGTCGACGCCCATGCTCGGCATGGAGTCGTAGAAGACGTCGAAGTCGTCCTGTCGTGCCAGCTGCCGCAGCAGCGCCACCTGGGCGGTCGGCGTCGCCTTGTCGCCGGGGAGGCCCTGGGCGTCGACGAGGCTCACCGACTGCGGGTCCACACCCGAGCGGGCGAGGAAGTCCTTCTCGATCTTCATGCCGTCCGCGTAGGTCCGCTGCCCGTTGTGCACTGCCATCAGCGGCGGCAGAAGGTTCGCCCCGAGGTTGTGGCTGACCTTGTTGATCAGCTTGGCGTACTCCTTGAAGGGCGGCGAGGTGTAACTCGCCGACACGGGCAGCGAGTTCACCTCCGCCGACGGAGGGAGCCGGCTGTCCGGGTTCGCTCCCAGCGAGGGGGCGGATACGCTCACACCGTTCCTGGCGAGTGCCTCGATGAGGACGGTGCGGGCGAACGCCGCCGGGTCGGGAACCTGGTAGGTCGTCACGAAGGGGGCCTTCGCGTCCGCGGGTACGGAACCTCGCACGCGGATGTGACCGGGGCTCACGCTCTCGGTCGTCACCGTCGGCTTGCTGCCGGCGGGCGTGGTGGTCACCTGCGCGTCCACGCCGAAGGCGGCGGTCTTGGGGCGCCAGTCGACCTTGGCCGGCCCGCCGGGTGCGCCCGGCGTGATGAGCACATCGATCAGGTTGTCGTTGACGACGGTCGGAGTGACCGGCACCCCGCCGATCGACACCGGATCCCAGAGCCGGTTGTCGATCACCACGTCGCCGTCGACATGGCGGACGCCACTGGCCGCGACCTGTCGGGCCAGCTCGTCGACGCCCGCCAGCGGATCCTCGGCGGTGACGGTCGCCAGGCCGGGGACGGCGTTGGCGTCGTAGTGGTCGAAGTCGGGGACGTCCAGTCCGCCCGACGCGGTGGTCCGCCCGCCGAGTGCCAGGTCGCCGCTCCCGACCAGGATGAGGTCGCCGGAGAGCCGCCCGTCCGCGGAGACCGTACCGGAGTGCACCACGGGCGTACGGAAGCGATGGTCGCCGCCCAGGACGTCGAGCGCGGCACCGACCGCGAAGGTCTTGGCCGTCGAACCGGTCATGAACTGCGTATCGGCGCCCTTGGACTGGACGACCTTCCCGGTCTTCAGATCGGCGACCTGAAGGCCCCACTGGCCCGACGACCACGGTGCGGTACTCATGAGTTTCTGCAGGTCGGCGCTGACTCGCGTGGCACCCGGGGCCGGAGAGGCCGAGGTGTCCGCGGAGTCGTGGGAGCACGCCGTCATCGCCACGGCGGCCGCGATCGAAGCGGCGAGTGCCAGGGCTGCGCGCCGCCGCACCCGAGGTGCCCTGATTCCGGAGGGGGAATTGCTTGTCATTCGTTCTTTCCTGTTCGACATTCGGGCTCGATCGTCGACGAGCACGGTGATGTTGGTTGCCGCGTCCCGGTTCACGAGCGCAGGGCCCGGACCGCGACCGTGCGGGAGACCCGGGCGGCCTGTAGGACCAGCGCGAGGCAGGTGGTGGCCAGCGTCCCGGCGGCGAGCGCCCCGAGCGTGGCCCAGGGGAGGTCCGCCAGGACCCGGACGACGTCGGTCCGGGCGCCCAGGGCGATGGTGAGGCTCGACACGGCGAGGAAGAGCGCGCCGAAGACGATCGCCGTCCCCGCGTAGATCGCCCCCTCGTAGACCAGCGACCGGGTGACCACGCCCGGCCGCGCACCGGCCACCGTCACGACGGCGGAGTCACGGACGCGTTCCCGCCCGACGAGGGCGATCACGGCGAGGCCCCCGACCCAGGACACGACGAAGACCCAGCCCAGCACGACGAGGATGTTGTCCAGCCCGGTACTGCCGCCGGGCATGACGTTCCCCATCACCATGAAGAGGCCGACGAACGACAGGGAGAGCGCGAAGGGCAGCACCGTGGTGACGCTCCTCGCCGCGCGGGCCCGGCACGACCGCACGGCGAGGTGCCAGGCGACGCCGCGCGAGGGCACCAGCGCCGTCCAGAGCCTCATCAGCGGGGTGAGCACCCACGGCCCCATCAGCAGCAGCAGGCAGACGAGGAAGAGGTTCCCGGCGAACGCGAAGGCCGTCCGCTGGGCGAGCCCGCCCTTGAGTTCGAAGCCCAGGCCGGGGATCCACATCCCGACCACACCGGCGAGCAGGCACAGGGCGAGCACACCGCGGACGACGCCCGGCCGGGCCGGGGGATCGGAGTGGTCCCGGAAGGCGTGCATCTCCGGCGTCCTGGCGGCCCGCCGGGTGACGCCCCAGCCCCCGAGCAGGCACGGAACCAGTCCGAACAGCGCGCTCACGCCGACGTACCAGAACCGGAACCCGACCGAGGCCCCGTGCAGGTCGAGCCCCGCCCCCCTCCACTGCGCGAGGGCGACGCCCGCGACCAGCAGGGCGAGCGGTGCGGCCAGCACGCCGGCCACCGTGCCCAGCACCACCAGTTCCGTCCGCAGGATGCGCCTGACCCGGTGGCGCGGAATCCCGAGGATCACCCACAGGGCGTGCTCGCGCCGCTGGGTCGTCAACGTCAGACCGACCGCGGAGGCGACGATGCCCACGGCGGCGAGCACGGTGAAGAAGACGATGTTGCCGCCGAGGGCGGTCGACGCGGAGACCATCCGCGCGTCACCCGCCGCCCGCGCCGCCGAGAGGGCGGTGAACATCGCGATGGCCGAGCCCGCCGAGCACGCCGCGCCGACCGTGGCGCACAGGAGCGTCCACCACCACATCGAGGCCTGGAAGCGGATGTCCGACAGCACGAGGCGGATCACGACTCCTCCCCGCCGGCCTCGTCCGCCGACTGCGCCGAGAGGACGGCGTCGCCCACCGCGCGGGAGTCGCCACCGGGAATGACGGCGTGCAACCGCCCGGACCCCATCACCACGACCTGATCGGCCCGGGCGGCCGCGTGGGGGTCGTGGGTGACCATGAGCACCGTGCTCCCCTGCGCGGGCAGCGCCTGCAGCCAGTCGAGCACCACATGACCCGACTTGAGGTCGAGCGCACCCGTCGGCTCGTCGGCGAAGACGATCCGCGGCCGGTTCGCCACCACCCGGGCCACCGCGACGCGCTGGCGCTCGCCACCGGAGAGGCGGTCGGGGCGTCGCCGCGCGTGCTTGGCGATGCCGAGCCGCGCCATGGCGTCCTCGACCCTCGCCCTGGGCACCCGGCGACCGGCCAGCCGCGCCGGCAGGGCGATGTTGTCCTCGACCGTCAGCGAGCTGACGAGGTTGTACTCCTGGAAGACGAAGCCGATGTTCTCGCTGCGGAACGCGGCCTGCCTGCGGGGGCCGAGCGAGCGGAGGTCCGTCCCGAGGATCTCGACGGACCCCGCCGTCGCCTGCTCCAGGCCGGCCGTGCAGAGCAGGAGCGTCGACTTGCCCGAACCGGAGGGGCCGACGACGGCGGTCAGCCGGCCTTCGGGAATGTCCAGGTCGATGTCGTGCAGGACGCGCGTCGTCTCGCCCCGGCGGCCGGGAAGGGGGAATTCCGTCCGAAGGCCGCGCAAACGAATGCACGGCACGGGAGCGGCAGTGGAAAATGACATGACCCAAGGAAAGCCGCGACGGGCGGTGGAGCGCACGGGTGCCCGCACTGCTATTGGAAGTAGACCTGGGTCTACCGCTCGCCCGATCCGAACTGTGCGAAGATATTGATCATGGCGCAGATTCGTGTTGCCCGGAGGCTCCTGACCGAATTCGTCGCAGCGGCCGCCTTTCCGATCCTCCTGGTTTCCGTTCTCGCCGCACCGGTCTCGGTCCCGGTGGTGGCCGAGCTGGACCGCTCCAGGGCGCAGTGGTGCGGCGTCCAAACGGTGCCGCTGCGACCCGTCGACCGCAGCTGGGCGCGGTGGGTGGCCGGTCGGCTGCGGACCCGGTCGGTGTGGCGGACCGACCTCCCCGTGTTCGCCACCGCCACGCTCCTGTCCGCGCTCTCGCTGCTGGTGGGATTCCTCGGATTCTTCGGCGCCCTCGCGCTGGTCCTCTCCCCCGTCCTCTGGGGTTTCGGCATCGCCGCGAAAGTCGGCCCGTTCACCCCGGCCGCCCTGTGGGAGACCCTCGTGGCGGTGCCCTCGGGCATCGTCCTCGGCGCGCTCACCGGGGGTGTGCTGGCCAGCGTCTCCCTGCTCCGCGACCTGCTCCTGCGGGCCTTCTCGGGGCGCCGGAACCCCGACCTGCTCGCGAAACTGGAGGAACTCCGCGCCAGCCGGGCCTCGTTGACGGTGGCCTTCGAGAACGAGCGCCGACGCATCGAGCGTGACCTGCACGACGGCGCCCAGCAGGAACTCGTCGCCCTCGTCATGCGCCTGGGAATCCTGGAGGCCGCGGCCTCGGCCATCGACGAGGAGCGGATCGTCCAGCTGGCCCGCCAGGCCCAGGGCCAGGCGGAGCGCGCGCTCGAACGGCTGAGGGACACGGTGCGCGACATCCACCCCGGCGAACTGAGCGATCTCGGTCTCATCGCCGCCGTCCGGGAGCTGGTGGCCAGATCACCGTTGCGGGTCGAACTGACCAGCACCGGTACGGACGCCCGGCTCTCCTCGCCGATCGCCGCGGCCGTGTACTTCACGGTCTCCGAGGCCCTGACGAACATCGCCAAGCACGCAGGCGTCGACAGCGCCCGGATCGAGCTGCGGTGCTCCGACAGCGGGGTGCGCGTCCTGGTGCGGGACGACGGCGCCGGCGGCGCGCGGATCAGCACCGGTTCCGGGCTCTCCGGGCTGCGTGAGCGGATGCGAAGCGTCGGTGGGAACCTCGAAATCATCAGCCCGCCGGGCGGCGGGACGGAGGTCGTGGCATCCGCCCCGGCCGAACCCCCGTGGTGACGGAATTCGACCGGGAAAAGCGGGACGGGAAAAACGGGACAGGGAAAGCGATGGGACATCGATTGTGAGAATCATCCTGGCGGACGACAGTCTGCTGATTCGCGCCGGAATCCGGGAGATCCTGGTCTCCAGTGCCCACGACGTGATCCGCGAATGCGAGGACGCCGACGAACTGGTCGCGGCGGTCGACGAGCTCACCGCCGCCGGCGCCGCCCCCGATCTGGTGATCACGGATGTCCGCATGCCGCCCGGTAACACCGACGACGGACTCCGGGCCGCGATCGACATCCGGTCCCGGCACCAGGACCTGCCGGTACTGGTCCTCTCCGCCTACGTCACGGGCCCGTACGTGCGTGAACTCCTGAACGGCCCGGGCGCCGACGGGGCCGTCGGCTACCTGCTCAAGGAGAAGGTGGGCAGGGTGGCGGACTTCCTGCGGGCCGTCGAGACGGTCGCCGGCGGCGGAGTGGTGATCGACCCCGAGGTGGTCCGCCACGTCACCCGCGCCGACCCGCCCCGGGGCCCGCTCGCCCGGCTCACGGCCCGCGAACAGGAGGTGCTCGCCCTCATGGCCGAAGGCCGCTCCAACGCGGAGATCGCGGCGGAGCTGTTCCTCTCGGGCGCCGCCGTGGCCAAACACGTGGGGAACGTCTTCCTGAAACTCGGCATGCCTTCCGGCGAGGACAACCGCCGGGTGAAGGCCATCCTGACCTGGTTCGAATACAACTAGACGTGGGGCCCCTGGCCGTCGTCACACCCCGTCGGCGGTCGCCATCGGATCCGATGGGATGCGAGCCGCCGCGAACCCGGCGCGGGCGGTGAGGCGGTCCCAGTTGCGGTGGCCGATGTCGGCCTTCTGCCCGTCGGTGAAGGGCGAGTTCTCCAGGAAGCAGCGGGCCGCACCGTTGCTGGTGTGGGTCACGGCGTGGCCGAGGCCGCTCGGGACGTGTGCTGCCGGGCGTTGGTGACGATGAGTGAGACGTTCTGCCCACCGAAGCCGAAGGAGTTGCTCAGCACGGCCTCCTGGGGGGCGTCCCGTCGGTCCGCGACGACGTCGAGGTCGAGGTCGGGATCGACGCCGGCCGTGGTGAGGTTGCGGGTCGGCGGGATGACACCGTGCTCGACGCTGAGGACGGCGATGAGCGCCTCGATCGCGCCGGCGGCTCCGAAGAGGTGGCCGAGCGCCGCCTTGGGGGCCGTCACGGTGGCGCGGCCGAAGACCTCCCTGATGGCGTGTGCCTCGGCGGCGTCGCCGACCGGGGTTCCGGTGGCGTGGGCGTTGATGTGGCTGATCCGCTCGGGGGCCAGTCCGGCTTGCGCGAGGGCCTTGCGCATGGCCGAGATCTGGCCGGAGCCGTCGGCGGCGGGCGCCGTGATGTGATGGGCGTCGGCGGCGATGCCGGCGCCCGCGAGGACGGCGTGGACGCGCGCACCCCGGGCGGCGGCGTGTTCGGCGCTTTCGAGGACCACGACGGCCGCGCCCTCGCTGAGGACGAATCCGGTGCGGTCCGCGGCGAACGGCCGGGACGCCGAGGCGGGTTCGGCGGTGCACCGCGCCAGTGCCTGGGCCTGGACGAAGCCGGCGACGGTGATCGGGGTGATCGCGGCCTCGGTCCCGCCCGCGATGACCACGTCCGCCTCGCCGGCCCGGATGAGCCTGGCCCCGAGGGCGATCGCCTCGGCACCGGAGGAGCACGCCGAGACGGGCGTGTAGACCCCGGCCCGCGCGCCGTACTCGATGCTGATCAGCGCCGCCGCCGCGTTGGGCATGAGCATCGGGACGGTGCGGGGCGAGACCCGCCGCGCCCCGGCCGCCTCCAGGGCGTCGTCCTCCTTCAGCAGCGTCCGGACGCCGCCGATGCCCGTGCCGATCGCCGAGGCGAGCCGGTCCGGGTCCACCTCCGGGGTGCCGGCGTCGGCCCAGGCCTCGGCGGCCGCGACCAGGGCCGCCTGCTGCGAGCGGTCGAGCCGCCTGGCCTGGACCCGCGGCAGCAGTCCGGCGGGGTCGACCGCCATGGTGCCCGCGACGGTGTCGGGGAGGCCGGCGCCCTCGTGGCCGGGCAGGGCGCCGCCGCGGATGCCGGACTCGCCGGCCAGCAGGGCCTCCCAGGTGGAGGCCACGTCTCCGCCGAGTGGGGTGATCGCGCCGAGTCCGGTCACGACGACGTCAACTTCAGTCCGGTGCATGCCCCTGGGCCTTTCTTGTATGCGATACAAGTGAATGAGCCCTGTTGTATCACATACAATTAGCGGGTGGAGAAGAAGCGAACCGAAGCCCGACCGACACCCGCCCGGCCACGGGACCGCGGTCGCGCGACCAGGCGCCGGCTGATCGAGGAGACCGCGCGGCTGTGCAAGGAGCGACCCGGCGCCGAGGTGAGCGTCGCGGAGATCGCCAACGCCGCAGGCGTCTTCCCCAACCAGGTCACCTACCACTTCGGCTCGAAGGACTCCCTGCTCGTGCACGCCGCCTTCCTCGGCCTGCTGCACGACGCCCGCCGGATCGAACGCATCGGCCGCCAAGCCCCCGACGCGGCGGCCTTCCGACGCAACATCGCCCGCGCCGTCCTGGCCATGCCCTCGCTCCCGTCCGTCGCCCGGGCACTCGCCGCCGGCATCTCCAAGCCCGAACTCGCCCCCGTCGTCGACCAGCACCTCCAACTGCTGTTCCGGCAATCCGAGCGCTTCGTGGGCCAACTCCTCGACAGCCGCGGCTGGAAGACCCACCGCCCGCTCAGCACGGAGACCAGGACCTTCTGGAGCACCGCCCTCGGCGCCGTCCTGCTCGTCCGCGCCGGGGCGAACGGCACCGTCGCCGACCTCGACCTCGCCGGAGCACTGACCGTCCACGACTCACCCGAGCCCGGCCGGCCCACGGGCTGACCAGTCGCGGAGGTCCGTACGGTCGGTCCCACCAGCGCGTGAGTGGCACCTCCTCTACCGTGTCGCACCATGACCATCCTGATCATCGGCGGCAGCGGATTCCTGGGCACCGAGCTGGTCCGTCAGGCGGCAGCGGCGGGCCGTGCGACGGCTGCGACCTTCGCCACCCGGGCCGGCAGCGCTCCGGAGGTGTCGTGGCACGCCCTCGACCTGCGCGACCCTGACCGCATCGAGGCGGTCATGGCCGAGGTGAAGCCTCGCGTGGTCGTCAACGCGACGAGCGGCGGACCGGATTGGACGGTCACGGCCGAGGGACCGGTCCGCCTGGCGATGACCGCGGCGAAGCACGGCAGCCGCCTGGTCCACGTCTCCAGCGACGCCGTGTTCTCCGGCGCCCGCGTCCACTACGACGAATCCTGCCTCCCCGACCCGCTCACCCCCTACGGGGCCGCGAAGGCCGCGGCGGAGACCGGCGTCCGCCTCGTGGACCCGGGCGCCGTCGTCGCCCGAACCTCCCTGATCATCGGCGACCGGCGGTCGGAACACGTACGCGCGGTGCACGACCTCGCGGCCGGCACCCGTGCCGGTGTCCTGTTCACCGACGACGTCCGCTGCCCCGTACACGTCGCCGACCTGGCCGCCGCCCTGCTGGAACTCGCCTCCGGCGACCGGTCCGGCGTCCACCACCTGGCGGGAACCGATGCCGTGAGCCGCCACGAACTCGGCGCCCTCATCGCCCTGCGTGACGGGCTCGACGCCTCCCGGCTCCCCGCCGGCCTGCGGGCCGACAGCGCACTTCCCGGAGCACTCGACGTCCGCCTCGACAGCCGCGCCACCCAGGGCGGGCTCCGGACCAGGCTCCGCGGCGCCCGCCGGTTCCTCGCCCCGGGGGCGTGAACTCCTCTTCCGTCGCGATGCGATCGCGGATGCCGGGGCCCGCCGGTCAGACGGCGACGCGCAGCGTGACGTCGACGTTGCCGCGGATCGCCCGCGAGTACGGGCAGCGCCCGTGGGCGTCCCCGGCCAGCGACTCGGCGTCCGCCTGCGACAGCCCGGGCAGCAGCACGGAGAGTTCGACGTCGAGCAGGTACCCGGCGTCGTCCCGGGCGAGAGCCACCCGCGCGACGACCGTGTCGCCGGACAGGGTGACCTTGCGTTCCCGGGCGACCAGCCGTAGCGCGCTGTGGAGGCAGGCCGAGTAGCCCGCGCCGAACAACTGCTCGGGGTTGGTCGCCGTGCCGGAGCCGCCGGCTTCCCTGGGGAGCGCGAGCGCGGTGTCCAGCAGGCCGTCGCTGGAGCGGACCCTGCCGTTGCGGCCGTCGCCGCTGGAGGTCACCTCGGTGGTGTAGAGGGTCTGCATGGTCACTGTCCTTCCTGGACGGAGTGGGCGAACCAGTCGAGGGTCGTGGCGAGCGCTTCGCGCATCGGGGTGGCGCGGGCACCGAACGTGCTGGTGTAGAGCGAGTCGTCCATGACGAACGGCTCGGTGTGCCAGTAGAAGAGTTCGCGGTACTCGGCCATGAACTCCTCGTCGTACGGGCCGAACGGCTCCGCCTCGCGCTGCACCGTGAGCTGCGTCGGCTCGCCGGTCAGGTCGCCGATGATGCCGTGGATCTGCCGGGTCGTGTACGGGCCGTCGACGGGCAGGTGCCACAGCCTGCCGAGTGCGCGCTCGTCGGAGCCGAGCAGGGCGAGCCCGGCGGCGAGGTCGGGCACGTAGGTGTAGCTCCTCGGCAGGTCGATGTCGCCCAGCCCGAGCCTGGCGGTGCCGGCCAGCGCGGCCGGGAACACCGACACGCCCAGCGAGGACAGCAGCACGCGCGGGCCGAAGAAGTCGGCCGCCATGCCGAGCGCGACGCGGACGTCCCCACGCTGGTGCGCGGCCAGGTACCGCTCGGTGATCGCGGCGCGCGTCTTCCCCTTGGGGCCCGGCGCGGCGAGCGGCGTCCGCTCGGTCATCGGCACCCCGCCGGTCGGGCCGTACTGGTTGAGCGTCTCGACGGTGACCAGCTTCGCTCCGCTGCGGCCGACCACGTCGAGCAGCGCGTCCTGGATCACGGGCAGCACCTGCGGCTGCAGCTGGTACGGCACGTGCGTGCAGTTGTAGACGACGTCGGCGCCCTCGACGATCTCGGCGAGCGCGGCCCGGTCGGTCACGTCGGCGGCGACCCGCACCGAACCGGCGATCTGCTCCCCACCGCCGGACCGGTTCACCGTGCGCACCCGGTTGCCCTGGGCGACGAGCCGCTCGGCGAGGGTCAGGCCGACGGGTCCGGTGCCGAGGACGACGTGCAGTTCCTGGCTCATGACTTCTCCTTCAGAGATTGAGTGGTTAACCACTCACACTTTGGGTCAAAAGAAAGGCCGCATGACGCGGCCGTTCTCGCAGCGAAAACTCGGTCGGTGACGGAACTCAGTAGTGGCGCAGGCCCGCCGAGAGCGTGTTCGCCCACGGCGCGTCGACCTCGGTGGCGCCGATCGCCACCACCAGGTGGCACAACGCCCCCCTGGCCATGAAGTACTGGACCGCGTCGGCGTCCGCGCCGGAAACGCTGCGCACGTACTCGACGGTCCTGGCGTAGCCGCGCCGCACCACCTCGCGCACCGCGGGCTCGGACGCCGCGGCCGCCTGGGCGTGCACCTGGACCAGCAGCAGGTCCTGGTCGGCGATGAGCCGGGCGTACTCGTCGCCCATCGCCATCAGCACCTCGTGCGGCTCGCTGCCGCGCGCCTTGGCCGCCCCCCTGGCGAAGCTGTCCCGCACGAGGTCGAAACAGTGCTCGACGACCGCGAGGAACAACGCCTCCTTATTGGGGAACAGGCGGTAGACATAGGCCTGCGAGATGCCCGCCCGCTTCGCCACCTCGGTGGTGTTGGTGCCGTAGTAGCCACGGGCCGCGAAGCTGCTGACCGCGGTGCTGAGCACCACTTCCCTGCGTTCCTCCGCGGTGCTGAGCACCCGTCCCGTCGTCGCCATATGAGTAATAAACCACTCACACTTTCCCGCGTCAACCCCTTCCCCCGCTTCCCGCCGGGCCGGCCCGTCAGGTGGCCTCGACGATGAGGGCGATGCCGTCGAGGAGCGGCTTGAGGCCGAACTCGAACAGCGTGTCCAGGTCGAGGTCGTAGCCGTCCTTGCAGCTGTTGGCGATCCTGGTGAACACGGGATACCGGGCCGCCACGGTGATCGCCGCGAAGGCGGGGGCCTGCCGGTCCATCCACTGGTCCCCGGACAGGCCGGTGGCGGCCTCGGCCTGCGCTTCCCGTTCCAGGTGTACGGCGATCCCGTGGATGTAGCCGTAGAGCAGGACGTGCAGGTCGAGCATGGCCTCCGGTTCGAGGCCGTGGCCGTCGAGGGCGGCGAGCGCCCATTCCGCATGGGCCATCAGGGCCGGAAGCATCAGGGGGCGGGTGAGGGAGCCCACCTGGGAGAGCCAGGGATGCCTGCGGTGGATCCCCCACAGGGTCCGCGCCCCGAGCTCCAGGCGGGCCCGCCACCCTTCCGGCGGCTCGACCGGGTAGGTCTCCTCGCCGAACGCCGCGTCCGCCATCAGCAGGACCAGGTCGTCCTTGCTGTTGACGTACCGGTAGGGGGACATGGCGGCGACGCCGAGCCTGGCGGCGACGCTGCGCATCGACACCGCGCCCAGCCCCTCGCCGTCCGCGAGGTCCATCGCGGCGCGGACGATCCGCTCACGGCTCAGTTCGTGATCGGGCAGGAGCGCGGACGGGGACCTGCGCCTGGACGGGACGCGATCCTCCGCCGGCGCCGGGGCCGCCACCACGGTACCGACCCGGGGACGGGCCTCGACCAGGCCTTCCAGGCGGAGCGCGGTGAGGGCCTTCGTGGCCGTGGCGAGCGCGACTCCCCACTCACGGGCGATCTGACGTGTCGACGGCACGCGCTCGCCCGGGGCGAGCGCGCCCTCGGCGATGCGCCGGGCGATCTCGTCGGCGATGCGCCGGAACGGCGGGGCGGACTGCGAGGCCATGCTGTCGGCTCCTGGAGGGATTTCTTTCGGGACTCACCGGACCTGTACTAGTTCAGACCCTAGCAGCGGGGGTGGCCGGAATCGGCCTGCTGTCCTAGGACAGAAGGAGGAAAGGAGCAGTTGGCAGCGCTGTGCATACGCCGTACATTCAGAGCGCGTACAGCGTATGGAAGTGCTCGTACGGAAGTGCTCGTATGACGGAAGTGCTCGTATGAAGGAGCTTGCATGAAGACCGTGCTGATCTCCGGCGCCGGTGTCGCCGGGTCCGCGCTCGCCCACTGGCTGCACCGTCACGGCATCGCCGTGACGGTCGTGGAACGCGCACCGGGCCTGCGCCCCGGCGGCCAGGCAGTCGACATCCGTGGCGTCGCACTCGATGTCATCGAGCGGATGGGGCTGCTGGACCACGTCCGGGCCCACCGCACCAGGATGCGCGGCATGTCCGTACTGGACGGCGACGGCAAGGAGATCCACCGCTCCACCGAGACGACCTTCAGCAGCGGCCGGCTCGCCAACGACGACATCGAGCTACTGCGTGACGACCTGCTCCGCATCCTGCACCAACAGGCCTGCGCCGACGTCGAGTTCGTCTTCGGGGACCGGATCACCGCGCTCGACCAGGACGAGGACGCGGTCCGGGTCGCCTTCGAGCACGGCCGCCCCCGGACCTTCGACCTGGTCGTGGGAGCCGACGGCCTGCACTCGGCCGTACGACGGCTGGCCTTCGGGCCCGAGGAGCAGTTCACCCGCCACCTGGGCATGCATCTGGCGATCTTCAGCGCGGACAACTTCCTCGCCCTGGACGACTGGCAGCTGTGGCTCAGGGACGGCGAGGCCGGCTACGGCATCTACCCGGTGCGGGACAACAGGGAGTTGAGGATCACGTTCGGCTTCGCGGGCGAACCGCTGCCCGCCGGCCACCGTGACGCCGACCGGCACAAGCAGTTCGTCGCCGAGCGGATGGCGACACTGCGCTGGGAGACCCCGAAGCTGCTGAAGGCCCTGTGGGAGGCACCCGACTTCTACTTCGACGCGATGACGCAGGTCCACATGGACCGCTGGTCGAACGGCCGCACCGTCCTCCTCGGCGACGCGGGCTACTGCGCCTCCCCGCTGTCCGGCCAGGGAACCAGCCTCGCTCTCGTGGGAGCCCACGTACTGGCCGACGCCCTGCGCCGCGCGGACGGCGACCACCGCGCGGCGTTCGCCCGCTACGACGAGCGCATGCGCCCCTTCGTCGAGCTCAACCAGGCACTCGCCACCGAGAACCCCGGCGGACCGGCTGCCGAAGCCTCCGTCGAACACGCCAAGAACGCGATCGCACTCGACGGCTGACAGCGCGCGAGGAGCAGTCCCCGGCGCAGCCCGACCGCGAGGTGGCCAGCCCGTGCGGCCGCCGTCAGGTGGCTCAGTGCCTGCGGTCCTCGACCGCCCAGTCCTCCCCCAGGTCGCGGCGCAGCGCCTCCAGCGCTGCGTCGGCCTCGCGTCGGAACGATTCCTGCTGGTCCCGGGTCCAGGGCGAGGGACCGGCCGGGTGGTCCCAGTCGAGGGAGGACTGGTACAGGTCGGAGAGCCTCGTGAGCTCGTTCCGGGTGGCCGGGGTGATGGGCAGGGCCTCCAGGACGCATGGGTATCCGTAGGGGCTGTCGAGGTCGGGGGCGCCGGGAGGGCCTGGCCACAGCGGGGTGTCGACCCCGTACTCGAAGAAGAAGCGCAGGTGAGAGGGCATGCTCCAGCCTTTCACAGCACCGGGCACACGCCGAGCCCGGTCACCGGCCGGCAGGCGCCGGGCCGAGTGCGTCGTGCAGCAGTTGCACCACGTCGTCGGTGAGTTCGGTGCGGTGCCGCTCCGCCAGGGCGAGCAGTTCGGCGGCCTGGGCGGGGTCGGCGTCGAGGGGCGTGACCGGGCGGGTGCGCCAGCGGTGCGGGGCCAGGGCGCGGATCCGGGTGGTGGCGTCGGTCCTGCCGCGGGCCGCGAGTCGGGGGTGGGGGTCGCCGCTCACGAGGAGGGCGGCGCGCAGGGCGGTGGGGCGGTCGCGCCGGTTCAGCAGCCGGTAGCCGGCCCGGCGCACCGCGGGCCGCTGCGGGTCGGCGAGCATGTCCCACAGCAGGTCGGCGGGCAGCTGGGTGGCGCTGGGGGCGAGGGCGGCGGCGGCCTCCCTGACCACGGCGCCGGAGCCGTCCCCGAGCAGTGCCGTGACGCGGGGGACGGGCACCGCGTCCAGGCTCCGCAGGGCGCGCAGCGCCTGGACCCGGACCTGAGCGGACGGGTGGTCCAGGAGGGCGGTGAGCTGGGGGCCGTCGGCCCGGCCGCCGGTCTCGGCGAGCCCGGCGACGGCCCCGACCGGCGGCTCGGCGCTCTGGACCGCCGCGCGGTAGTACGCCCGCGCGTCGGTGCCGGTGCGGCGTGCCGCCTCCCGTGCCAGGGCCCGCACCAGTGCGGACGAGTCGTCGAGGAACGGCACCACCTCCTGGGGCGAGCCGGTGCGCATCAGCCCGGTGAGGGCGGTGATCCGCACCTCGGCGTGCCGGCTGCGGGCGAGGCGGCGCAGCAGCTCGGCCTGGTCGCTCCACACCGCCTGGCGGGCGGCGGCCTCGGCGGCCCGGGCCCTGACCTGCCGGTCGGGGTCGCTCTCGGCGAGGGCGGCGAGGTCACGCAGCCCGAGGCGGTGGGCGACGGTGTCGAGGACGAAGCGGCGCACCGCCGGCTCGGGGGCCGTCAGCAGCGCTCCGCGCAGGGCCGTGTCCGACGCGTCCAGCAGCGGCGAGATCAACTGGCCGTGGGCGAAGGCGCCGTGGCGGCGCCGGTTGACCAGCAGGGCCGTCCGCACGGTCGTGGGGGTGGTCAGCCGGGGGTTCTCGTGGAGCAGGACGGCCAGGCCCGCGCACGCCGCTCCCCGTACCTGCCGGACCCAGTCGCTGGTCCGCAGGACGAGGAACGGCATCAGCTCGGGGTGCGGCTCGTGCAGGATCCGCTGTACCGCGCGCTCCCGTGCGCGGCCGTTGCCGTGCGAGGCGGCCAGGGCGAGCGCGACCGGGTCGTCCTCGGTGGGCGAGGGGTCCGGGCGCCTCGCGTACCACGACTCCCGTCGTATGGAGGCGTCCAGGCGCAGCAGCAGCTCCGGATGCCGCGTCAGCGCACGCAGCGCTTCGAGCGAGTCCGCGAGCTGCCCGGCCGAGCCGACCTCCATCAGCGCGGCGGTCAGCTCTTCGAGCGCACCGCCGTCCCGGGCCCGTGCCCCGGCGACCGCCAGCCGGACGCGCTCCAGGGCGTCCGTGCTCGGGGAGGGCTGCGGGAGGGACGGGACGGCCGAGAGGGACGGGACGGCCGGGACGGGCTGGACGGGCTGGACGGGCTGGACGGGCTGCTGACGACGGGAGAAGAAGCTCACCGCGCCATCCTGCCTGATCAGACCGTCCTGCCGCCCCCCATATACGACGCCGACGGCCGACCACAGGTGGGCTGCTACAGGTGGGCCGTCACAGCCGGAGAAGCCGGCGGGCGTTGCCGGAGGCGATCCTGTCCTTGTCGGCGTCGGTCAGGCGGGTGCGTTCGAGTGCGGTGGCGGCCGCGGCCGTCTTCTGCCCTCGTCCAGCACGTACTGCGCCAGCGCTACGACGAACTCGCGGCCTGGTGGCCCGCCGGCCCGCCGCTGACGGCAGGCCGTCAGCGGCGGGTACGGCCGACCGTCAGCCGCGGGTCTCGATCCGCAGGCCGCCCGTGGTCACCTGGCGGATGGGCTCGCTGGTCAGCAGCTCGTGCGGCTGGCCGAGGGCGATCGCCCCCGCCGCGTCGAGCCGGGCCAGCTGGGCGTCCGTCAGCTCGACCGTCAGGGCGCCCAGGTTGTCCTCCAACTGGGCGGGGGTGCGGGCGCCGAGCAGCGTGCTCGTCACGCCCGGCTTCCGCAGCGTCCAGGCCAGCGCCACCTGGGCCGGCGTGTGCCCCAGCTCGGCGGCCACCTCCCGGACCACCCCGGCCACGCCGAGGCTGCGTTCGGTGAGGGTGCCCAGGGCGAGGTTGTGGCTCCGGCGGGTGCTGCCGTCGGGGCCGGCGCCCGTCGCGCCCACGTCCTCCCGGCCGTACTTGCCGCTGAGCACCCCGCCGCCGAGCGGCGAGTACGGGACCACGCCCAGGCCCATCTCCCGGGCCATCGGGATCAGGTCTCGCTCCGCGGTGCGTTCGATCAGGCTGTACTCGAGCTGCAGCGCGACCAGCGGGGCCCAGCCGCGCAGGTCGGCGATCGCCTGCATCCGGGACACCTGCCAGGCCGGGGTGTTGGAGATCGCCACGTACAGCACCTTGCCCTGCCGGACCAGGTCGTCCAGGCCGCGCAGCACCTCCTCCGCCGAGGTCCGGACGTCCCAGACGTGCAGGTACAGCAGGTCGAGGTAGTCGGTGCCGAGCCGCCGCAGGCTGCCCTCCACCGAGCCGAACAGCGCCTTGCGGTGCCCGCCCCCGGAGTTGGGGTCGCCGGGGCGGCGCAGCGTCGAGTACTTGGTCGCCAGCACCAGGCGTTCGCGCTCCTCCTGGGCGAACTCGCCCAGCAGGCGCTCGGAGCTGCCGTCGGTGTAGGTGTCGGCGGTGTCGAGGAAGTTGCCGCCGAGCCCGACGTAGCGGTCGAACAGCTTGCGGGCCTCGGCCCGTTCCGCGCCCCACCCCCATTCGGTGCCGAAGGTCGCGGTGCCCAGGGCCAGCGGTGAGACCCGCAGTCCCGAGCGGCCCAGCAGCCGGTAGTCGTCGAGGGCCAGTGCCATCAGGTACTCCTGTGCTCGTTTGTACTCGTATGTGCTCGTGTTCCGTTGCCGGAACCGAGTCTGCGGCGGCGCCGGTCCGGGGGTAAGGGACGGCTCTTCCTGGGAAGATCGCTCCCACCCTGGCGGTTGGACCGGTCATGACGACCCGAACCATGGACACCGCCCAGGAGCTGGCCGCCTTCCTGCGGAGCAGGCGCGAACGCCTCGACCCCGACCGGCTGGGCCTGCCGGTGACCCGGCGGCCCCGGCGGACGCCGGGGCTGCGCCGGGAGGAGGTCGCCGAACTGGCCGGGGTCAGCACCGACTACGTGGTCCGGCTGGAGCAGGGCCGCGGGCTGCGCCCGTCGGTGGAGGTGCTGGCGGCACTGGCCCGGGCCCTGCGCCTGGAACCGGGCGAACGCGACTACCTGTTCGATCTGGCCGGACACCGCCGCCCCGGCACCACCGGTGGGCCGGCCGCCGGTGCGGCACCGTCGCTGGCCCGCCTGGTCGGTGACCTCTCGCCGCTGCCGGCGATGCTGCTGGACCACCGCTACGACATCCTCGCCTGGAACCCCGAAATGGCCCGGCTGCTACCGGACTTCGAGGCCGTACCACCGGCCCGGCGCAACGCGATGTGGCTGTGCCTGCTGCACCCGGCGATGCGCGGCTTCTACGCCGACCGGGAGCAGGTGCTGCGGGACGGGATCGCCCACCTGCGCGCGGCCTGGGCCGCGCACCCGGAGGACCGGGAACTGTCCGGTCTCATCGCCGAATTCGCCACCCAGGACGAGGACTTCGCCCGCCTGTGGTCGGAGCGGGAGGTCGGCGTCAACGGACGCGGCCGCAAGGTGCTGCGGCACCCGGTCGCCGGTGCGATCACCGTCGACTTCGACATCCTGCTGCCGCTCCAGGACCCGGAGCTGCGCCTGCTGGTCTACCGCCCCGCGGACGACGGGAGCCGAGCGGCCCTGGACCGGCTGTGCGCGCGGTGACCGGGGCCGGCCGTGCGCGCGGCGACCGGGGCCGCAGAGGGTGACCGGGGCCGAGGAGGCTGACAGCCCACCGGGAGCCCGGTCGGATCAGTCCGTGACGGGCAGGCACTCGGCGAGCAGGGCGACGACGTCACGCCAGGCCCGCCGGGCGTGCCGTGGGTGGTAGCCGACGCCGGGAGGTGTGGCGTGGTCGACCGTCGGGTGGTGGAAGGCGTGCAGGGCGCCGCCGTAGACCGTGAGGCGCCAGTCGACGCCCGCGGCCTGCAGCTCGGCGGTGAACGCCTCCCGTTGCGCGGGCGGCATGATCGGGTCCTCCGACCCGACCCCGGCCCAGACCGGGCAGCGGATGCGTGCCGCCTCGCCCGGTCGGCCCGTGGTCAGTGCGTTGACCGTCCCGATCGCGCGCAGGTCGACGCCGTCGCGCCCGAGTTCCAGTGCGACCGCGCCGCCGGTGCCGTAGCCGACGGCGGCGGTCCGGTCGGGGTCCGCGCGTGGTTCGGCGCGCAGTACGTCGAGCGCGGCGTGGCCGATGCCCCGCATGCGGTCGGGGTCGGCGAGCAGCGGCAGGCAGCGGGCCAGCATCTCCTCCGGGTCCTCCAGATAGCGTCCGCCGTGGAGGTCGAAGGCCAGCGCCACGTACCCCAGTTCGGCGAGCGCATCGGCCCGGTGGCGCTCGACGTCGCTGAGCCCCATCCCCTCGGGTCCGATCAGGACCGCCGGCCGGCGCCCGGCACCGGCCGGGAGCGCGAGGTGTCCGATCATCGTCAGGTTGTCGGCCGGGTAGGCGACCGTACGGGTGGTGATCGTCGTCATGTGACCGGACGGTACCGACCGTTGCGCCCGCCCGGGGAGGTATTCGCCGATGGCAGACAGCAGCGTCGCGCAGCGGGCGGACCTGCGGGTCCGAGGGCTGCCGTCGGTTCGTGGACGGGTCCCCACTAAGCTGGGCCGGTCGGCCGGGTGGCCGCTCATACCGGGGGAGGGGTCGGAACGTGACCTTGCTGGAGAACGATCCGCGAGCGATCGGCGGGTACCTCCTCGAGGGCAGGCTCGGCGCGGGCGGGATGGGCGTGGTGTACCGCGCCCAGTCGGTGTCCGGGCGCCAGGTGGCGGTGAAGGTGATCCGGCCCGAACTGGCCGCGGACGCCGAGTTCCGGGCCCGGTTCCGGCAGGAGGTCACGGCCGCGCGCAAGGTCAGCGGGGCGTTCACCGCACCCGTGCTCGACGCGGACGCCGACGCGCCGGCGCCCTGGCTGGCGACGCTCTTCATCGCCGGTCCCTCGCTGGGCGAACGGGTCTCTGGCCAGGGCCCGTTGACCCCGCCCGAGGTGCACAGGCTGGCCGCCGGGCTGGCCGAGGCGCTGCGGGAGATCCACCGCGTCGGGCTGGTGCACCGCGACCTCAAGCCCGGCAACGTACTGCTCGCCGAGGACGGCCCGCGCGTCATCGACTTCGGCATCGCCAAGTCGGCCGGCGAGACCCAGCTGACCAGCACCGGAGTGGCCGTCGGCACCCCGCCGTTCATGGCGCCCGAGCAGTTCCGCAGCGGTACGGCGACGGCGGCCACGGACGTGTTCGCGCTGGGTTCGGTGCTCGCCTTCGCGGCCACCGGACGCGGGCCGTTCGGCGTGGACTCCTCGCACGCGGTGGGGTTCCGGGTGGTGTACGAGGAGCCGGACCTGACCGGACTCGCGGCGGAGCTGCGTCCGCTGGTCGTCGCCTGCCTGGCGAAGGAGCCGGAGCAACGGCCCACGGTGGAGCAGCTGTTGGGGCTTGCCGCGCGTGGCGAGCGGGACCGGACGGTTCAGTTCCGAACGGGGCCGGTGACGCCGACGGCCCCGGCGGCCTCAGGCCCGGCGACGGCAACGCCGACGCCGACGACCCCGGCAGCCTCAGGCCCGGCGACACCGACGCCGACGGCCCCGGCGGCTCCGCTTGCACCCGCGGCTCCGCTCGCACCCGTGACTCCCCCGGCCCGTGTGACCGCGACGCCGCCGACTCCGCCCGCTCCCCCCGCCGGGGCCGCGGCGCCCACGGACCCGACCCCGGTCCCGGTCCTCCCCTCGTACCTGGCGGCCCCCTCCGGCCCCCCGTCCCTCGCCGACGCCGCCCTGCGCCCGCGCCCGCGCAAGGGCCCGCGCAAGGGCCCGCGCAAGGGCCCGCGCAAGGGCGTGCTGATCGGCTCGGCACTGTCCGCGGTGGTCGTCGCCACGGCGGGCACCCTGGGCTTCATCGCCTGGCGGGACAACGTCCCCAACGAGCCGGTGTCCCACGGTCCGAAGTCCGGCCCGTCCTCCTCGGTGCCGGCGACGACCGTCGACTCCGCCTGCGGTCCCGACGGCAAGCAGGCGGTCGGCGCGGACGGGCTGCAGGTGGCCCTGGTCAAGCAGTGGCAGGCGGATTACGCCAAGGACTGCCCGGGTGCCGCGATCACCTTCAACGGCGCGTCGAGCGGCACCGTGATGGACCAGTACGCGACCTTCAAGTCCGACGGCGTCGCCCTGGACTCCCCGATGACGGACGATCAGCGGGCCGTCGTCGGCCACAGCTGCCCCACCGGCTACGCCTCCCAGATCCCGGCCATCGTGCTGCCGATCGCCGTGGTCTACAACGTGCCCGGGCTGAAGGGGCTGACGTTCGACGCCCCGACGCTCGCCAAGATCTTCACCGGCAAGATCACCAAGTGGAACGACCCGGCGATCAAGGCCCTCAACCCGGTCTGGAACCTGCCGGACTCGCCGATCGACGCGCGGGTCCCGAGCAACGAGTCGGCGTCCACCGCCATCTTCACCCAGTACCTCGCCAAGGCGGCGCCCGCCGACTTCCCGTACAAGCCGGGCCGGGCGTGGCCCGACAAGTCACGGTCCGCGTCCGGCACGAACGCGTCCGACCTCCCCGCCTACGTCGCCGGGGGCCAGTGGTCCATCTCCTTCGTGCCGCTCCCGGAGGCCGGCACCCTCCAGAAGGCCAAGGTGAGCTCCGGCGGCGACCAGGCGGTGGAGCTCACCCCCCAGTCCGCCAGCCTGATGGCCGCCGGAGGCTCGGTGCAGGGCACGGGCACCAACCTGACGGTCACGATCGACTACGCGAAGCCCCACTCGCTCAGCTACCCCATCGTCGACGTCGGCTACATCGACTTCTGCGACCACGGCGGGGCCGACCGCGCCTTCGCCGGCACCGCCGTCCTGACGAACTTCCTGGCCCACGGGCTGAGCCGGGAGGGCCAGGCCGCCGGCCAGAACCTCATGTACGCCCCGCTGCCGGACGCCTTGGCGCAGCGCGTGCTGACCTCCCTGGCCCCGCTGCGGGTGAAGCCCCAGTAGTCGATCGAGGAGGCGGTCCCCTGGCAGGCGGATGGGCACACAGCGGCCGAACCGAACGTCGGGCCGCACTGTCCACCAGGACCTTGTCGACCGCCCGGGTCGCGCCCCGCCCGTCGAGCGAGGCCCCCCGGGGCCACCGACGGGGGTCCGACGACGGCCGATAGGCTGCTGCACGCCCGGTTCCTCACTGCTTTTCCGTCTTCTGACGACCCGCGACGATTGCCGAGGTCATCGCCTTGCCCCCCGCCCCGAACGGCTCCCCCGCCACCCCGGCAACAGCGCCCCCGCGGCGCCGTGACGCCGCCCGCAACCGGCAGTTGCTGGTGGACACCGCCCGCGACCTCTTCGCGCGGGAGGGCCTGGGCGTGCCGCTGGACCGCATCGCCAAGGCCGCGGGCATCGGCAACGCGACCCTCTACCGGCACTTCCCCACCCGCGAGGCCCTGATCGAGGAGATCTTCGCCGACACCCGCACGGTGTTCGCCGAGGCCGCCGCCGGCGCGCTGGCGGATCCGGACGGCTGGCGGGCGCTGTGCGGCTACTTCGAGCGGATCTTCACCCTGGTCGCCGGCGACCGCGGCCTCAACGACCTGGTCACCGCCACCGCCCGCGACTCCCGGTTCCTCGCCGAGCTCTCCGAGCGCAACGCCGCGACGGTCGCCGCCCTGGTCGTCCGCGCCCAGGAGCAGCACTCCCTGCGCACCGATGTGACCACGATGGACCTGCTCATCCTGATGGGCCCGCTGGTGCGCGCGATGCCCGCCCTGACGGAGCAGCAGCCGAACGGCTGGCGCCGGCCCCTCGCCCTCCTGCTCGACGCGTTCCGCCCCACCGACGGGACGCACCCGCTGCCCGGTGCGCCGCTCGGTCCCGAGCGCCTGGAGGAGGCCTTCCTCAACCTGTGGGAGGCGTGAGGGCGGCTCGACCGTCGACCGTCGACCGTCGACCGCTGTGAACGGGATCACCACGGACTAGAAACAGGGACCACTCCCCGGTTAACCTGACCCCGACATGGGGCGGGGAGCTGTCCCCGTTTCACTTTGGACTGGGGTGTGGGGATATGACCCGGAATCAGGACCGAGGGCGCGGGCGACGGGCGGCCGACTGGGCGGACGGGCGGCTGGGGATCTACACCCTGGCCAGGGCGAACCTGCGGAAGATCTTCCCGGACCACTGGTCCTTCATGCTGGGCGAGATCTGCCTCTACACGTTCGTCGTCATCATCCTGACCGGCGTCTGGCTCACCCTCTTCTTCAAGCCCTCGATGGCCGAGGTCGTCTACAACGGCTCGTACGTCCCGCTCAAGGGCGTGCCCATGTCCCAGGCGTACGCCTCGACGGTGGACATCGGCTTCGAGGTCCGCGGCGGCCTGCTGATCCGCCAGATCCACCACTGGGCGGCCGTGGTCTTCATCGCGGCCATGTTCGTGCACATGATGCGGGTGTTCTTCACCGGCGCGTTCCGCAAGCCGCGCGAGATCAACTGGCTCTTCGGCTTCCTGCTGCTCTTCCTCGGCATGCTGGACGGCTTCTTCGGCTACTCCCTCCCCGACGACCTGCTGTCCGGCACCGGCATCCGGTTCATCGAGGGCGTGCTCCTGGCCGTGCCGCTGGTGGGCACGTACCTCCAGATGTTCCTGTTCGGCGGGGAGTTCCCCGGCCACGACATCGTGCCGCGGTTCTTCACCATCCACGTGCTGCTGATCCCCGGGATCATGCTCGGCCTGCTGGTGGCGCACCTGATCCTGGTCTTCCACCACAAGCACACCCAGTGGGCCGGCCCCGGCAGGACCGAGAAGAACGTCGTCGGCATGCCGCTGATGCCGGTCTACGCGGCCAAGGCCGGCGGGTTCTTCTTCCTGGTCTTCGGCATCATCGCGCTGATGTCGGCGGTCGCCACCATCAACCCGATCTGGGCGTACGGCCCGTACCGCCCGGACCAGGTGTCCACCGACGCCCAGCCCGACTGGTACATGGGCTTCGCCGAGGGCCTGATCCGCGTCATGCCGGGCTGGGAGATCGGGCTCTGGGGCCACACCCTCAACCTCGGCGTGCTCATCCCCTTCACCCTGTTCCCGGTCGTCCTCGGCGCGATCGCCGGCTACCCGTTCATCGAGGGCTGGGTGACCAACGACCGGCGCGAACACCACCTGCTCAACCGGCCGCGCAACGCGCCCGTCCGCACCGCCCTCGGCGCCGCCTGGATCAGCGTCTACCTGGTGATGCTCGCCGGCGGCGGCAACGACCTGTTCGCCACCCACCTGCACCTGTCCCTCAACACCATCACCTACGCGGTGCGGGCCGGCTTCTTCGTCCTCCCGGTCGTCACCTTCGTCGTCACCAAGCGCTGGTGCCTCGGCCTCCAGCGCCGCGACCGGGAGAAGGTGCTGCACGGCCGCGAGACCGGCGTCATCAAGCGCCTGCCGCACGGCGAGTTCGTCGAGGTGCACGCCGGGCTCGACCCCGCCGAACTGCACCGGCTCACCGCCCACGAGCAGCACCGGCCCATCCCGCTACCGGCCCGGACGGACGGGAACGGCGTGACCCGCAAGGCCGGCGCCCTCGCCCGCACCCGGGCCAGGCTCTCCCGCGGCTTCTACGGCGAGGGCAGCCAGCTCCCCAAGCCCACCTGTCCCGTCTCATTTGATCTTGCCGGTAGCCGAAGCTGTGACCAGCGGTGATGCAAGGTCGGGTGAGACGGATCTTCGGCGGAGTCTCAGTTGACGTTGCCTCTCGGCAGCACTTTGGTGAGGTTGTCTCAGTTAATGTTGCCGGTCAGCGGTCGTAGAGCGCTGACCGGCGGCGGTGATCGGCCTGCTTGCAGCGCCCCGAGCAGAAGATGGCGTCGGAACGACGCTCCAACCCCGCCAGCCAAGTGACCCCACAGACTGGGCACTCCCTCGTTTGCATCCGGGAGGCGGTGTCACGGAGCGCGCGGTCATTCTGCTGCCGGCGCCAGTTGCGCGATCGGCATACGTCTGAGCAGAACAGCTTGTTCGACCTGGGAACCTTCAACTTGGTTCCGCAGCTGGCGCAACTACCTCGGTCATCGGCGTCAGGGGCGAGGAGATCGTTGAGTCGGCGGGTGAGCTGGTCCAGCGGCTCCGGGTTGTGGGTTCGGGGCTCGTTCGGCATCGGGAATGGGTGGTTGGGCAGGGTGCGGTAGTAGCGCTCTTCCTCGATCCAGCGGACGAGCGGGTCTGCGACGCCGGCGCCTTCGTATCGGTAGCCAGGTGCGGCGCGGGCGCGGACTTCGCGGATGAAGCGGTCGAAGTCCTGGGGGCTGCCGGTGAAGGGGAGGCTGCGGAGCTCGGGCGAGGCCAGGAGGCCGCCGAGGGCCACGATGTCGGGGTAGGCGCTGGCGATGAGGCGGGGGTCCTCGCGGTAGGTGCCGGCGCCCGGCGGGATGAAGTGCCGCAGTCTGCGGTCACGCTGCTTCCGGAACCTGCGGCTGTCCCACCAACGCCAGCACCAGCCGTCGGCTTGCCGCATGGCGACCACGGCGGTCTGCCAGCCGTGTTTGCGGGCCAGGCGGTGATGGTCGTGCTGGGCCTGGATGATCTCCGGGAGCGGCCGGATGTCGAACTGGTCGTGGTAGGTGTCCGTCCAGCGGCCGTGGCGGAGACAGAGCCGGGTGCTGGTGCGGACCCAGTGCCGGGCTCGAATGAAGACCCCCTTGGCGGCCAGGCAGAGCGTGCACGCGGCCTGGACCCGCCAGCCGTGGTCCAGGAGATGACAGGCCGGGGGAAGGCCCTGGGCCAGGGTCGAAGTCCGCAGGTCGGGCAGGGCTTTCAGGAGCCGGTCGCGAGGGTGACCGGACAGGTCGCTGATGGCGTCGACCAGTGCCAGCGGGTCGGGGTGGAGCCGATGACGATTGTCGACGTGCTCGTGAAGTTCGAGATGGGAGATCCGGTTCGCCGCAGCGAGCCGGTAGACGTAGGAGCCCCAGGTCTCGTGGTGGAGAGGAGACAGGGTGCGCGGGAGTCTCCGCAGCCGGGGCGGCGGCAGGCGCCGGTTCAAGCGGCTTCTCCGGCGTCGTCCTCTTCGGTGGCCGTGCTGGGGCTGTCGGACTGGGTGTTGTGGTCGACCGGGATGGACTCCAGCAGCCGTCGGGTGATGCGCTCGCTGTCGTCGGCGATCGCGCTGATGGCCGCCGCGCGGATGAGGTGGGACAGGCTGCTGATGCTGCCGCCGGTGCGGGCGTGGAGGTACTTCGCCAGGCGGACCAGGCTGCCGGGGTCGTGGTGGTGCAGCCGCAGCGCGTCCTCCATCAGCGCGATCATCGAGCGCCATTCGGCCTGGTAGGGGAAGTTCCCGGTGTACTTCATCACGCACCGGGCCGCGATCTGCTTGCCGCGGACGCCGGTGAACAGGCCCTCGCGTTCGACGTTGATGCCGGCGTAGACGAAGGTGGCGGGGATGTGCTCCGCGAAGTACTTCAGATGGTCCGACAGGTCCTTTCCGGTCGAGGTGGCCATGTTGATGTTGTGGATCTCGTCGACCAGCACCAGGTCGCAGTGGGCGTCGGTGAGGATCTCGCAGACGGCGTCGGCGATGTCCATCTCGTTGTGCCGGGCCTTCATCGGCAGGCCCAGGAAGTGCGCGAAGCGGGTGGCGAGTTTGCGCGGGGACCCGTTCGGCGGTGCGGAGACGTAGACGACCGGGATGCGGTCGTGTCCGGGGAAGCGCTGGCGTACTCGCAGTTCGTGGGCCCGTCCCAGCTGCTTGATGGCGGTGGACTTGCCCGTTGCCCAGGGCCCGGAGACGATCAGCCCTCGGCGAGCGCTGATCTCCCTGCGGTTGACCAGGGTCAGCAGCCGGCCTTGGTGGAGGACGTCCCGGACGGTCGGGGTCTCCACGATGACCAGCTCGGAGTGGTAGTTGACCCGGGCTTCGTCGTACTCGTCCCGGGGGCGCGAGTCGAGGCTCTTCCACTCGTCCTCGGGCAGCAGGTCGAAGGCGATCGGGTCCTCGTCGACGAAGCGCCGCCAGCCTTCCAGCGTAGTCGTGGGCATCCGCCGGTCCTCGGACTGCCCGAACTCCCGGGTGGTCACCACCATTTCTTGGCCTCCTTGCGTGCGTCGAACACTTTCAACGGGACGACGTCGGCGAGCACCTCGTCGGCCTCGGCCTCCTCGTCGTCCCCGGTCGGGGCAGCCGGCTCGGGCGGAGGAGCCGGCGGGTGCTCGGGCCGTGGCCATGCGGGCTCGCCGGTGGCCTGGGTGCGGGCGGCGACCTTGCGCTCCCGGCGGGTCTTGCGGTCGCGTGCGGGCTTGGACGGCGCCGGGACGGTTTCGGGGCCGGCGACCACCCGCTCCATCAAGTTGTCGACGGCCTTGGCGATAGCGCCCTCAGCGATGTGTTCGCCCTGTTCGCGCAGGTTGCGGGCCTCGTGGTCCCAGGCCAGTTCACCGAACGGGGTCGGTGCGGTGGACAGCAGCCGCCAGGGAACGGTGATCCACTTTCCGCCGTCGCGGTTGTTGCGGAGCCAGACGAGCCGGATGTCGTAGGGGTCGTGGCGGACTTCCCAGAGGTTCTTCCGCTCGGTGATCCCGGACTTCTCCCGCCGGAGCCCGTCCAGTTCCTCGCAGTTGTAGATCCGGTGTTTGATCTTGATGCCGTAGGAGTTGACGGCCTGCCAGCGGGCGGGCAGCAGTTCCAGGTAGTCCTCGGCCGTCAGCGGCAGCGGGAGATAGCCAGCCGTCTCGACCAGCGCGGCGTACCTCTCGTTCGGGGAGAAGGTCCGCTGGGGGGCGAGCGGGTCCCGCAGGGAGTCATGGGGCCTGTTCTGCCACGACGCGCTGATCCACTGTTCCAGCAGTTCCTGGAGTTGGTGCAGCGAGAACAGCGGCTCCTCCTCGACCTTGCGTCCGCGGTACTCGGTGGAGCGTCCGGTGTAGCCGGGCAGGAACTGGGCGAACAGCGAGGCCGCCGATCCAAGTGTCCGTTCGATGTGGGGCTTGTGGGTCGGGGTGCGGGGCGGTGCGTGGATCACCTCGATGCCGAGCGCGTTGCAGGCGGTGTGGAAGTTCTTCGACAAGAACGCCTTCCCGCCGTCGATGACGACAGTCTCCGGGATGATCGGCGGAACCGCTGCAGCATGCCGCAGTCGTTCGTCCACCGAGAGCAGTCGCTCGTAGGGCAGCACCGAGTGCTCCATCCGCAGAGCCTCCGGCCAACCCGGCCGCATCGGTGCCGGGGTGACCGAGCGGGCCAGCAGCAGTGCCGCGTCCACGGACTTCGTGGTCGGCCGTAGCACCGCCGCGGTGATCGACCTGGTGGCGACGTCGACCATGCCGACCAGCTCGCACCGGTCCACGACCCCGTTGTCGAGTCTGACCAGCACGTCGAAGGGCGTGGAGTCGATCTCCATCAGCTCGCCCGGGCGGCAGACGGTCACCTGGTCGAAGACTCCGTCGGGCTGGTTGGCCAGCGAGCGGCGGGTGCGGGCCGAGCCGGTGGTGTGCCGGCCGGCCTCCAGCCGCTCGAACAGGCGGTAGAAGGTGGCCCGTGACGGCATCGCCACCGGCGGGCCTTCCAGCTTCCTGGCCTCCTGGCCGACGCGGGTGAAGTAGTAGCTGACGGTGCGGGTCGAGCCGTCTCGGGCTTGGCCCATCAGGGTCCGCAGGATCTCCACCACTCGCGCATCCACCTGGCCCTGGACGGGGCGTCGCGGGGCCTGGCGGCCGTCCGCCATGCCCAGCACCCCGCGGCTCTGGTAGCGGCGCCGCCGCGAGCGGATCGTGTGCCAGCTGACCGGTCGGCCCGTCTCCGCGGTCAACTCGGCCGCCTTGGCCTCCTCCCGCTGAGTCAGCGTCCGCACTGCCGGGTCGTACTCGGGCCTCGGCATCGCCCCCGCCGGAGCATCCGGCGCCAGACCGGTGAGCACCTCGCTCATGTGCCGGTGCCACCACAAGGCCCGCTCGGCCTCGGCGGGGGCCAGCCCGTCCAGCAGCCCCGGCGGCAGCCGCCGGGCGGACGCTGAGCCGATCACCTCGAAGCCGGGCGACACCATCAGCGTCGGCAGGTGCATCGCACTGCCCTGACCGTGCTCGTCGGCCAAGCGCACCAGGACACCCGACAGCCCGACCACGGTATGGACCCGGTTCTCGAACCGGACCCGGTCGCCCGGCCGAACCACCAGCGGACGCCTCACCGCACCGTCACCGCCTGCCGGACCACACTGTGCGGTCCGAGCGCCCCCGTGGCCAGGTCCACCTCCAGGACCCGGTGCCAGAGCAGGTGGTAGAGGACCGGCAGCACCACCAGTCGGTCACCGACACGCTCAGCCCCGGCCATCAGCGGCATCGGCTCGGCGAATACCTCCTTCAGCTCCATTGCCACTTCATCCCGTTGATTGCGCGGATGCCTGTAGCCGGCAAGCCACTTCACGTTCGCCAGCAGCACCGGATCGATCAGCCCCACCCGGCGGAACGACCAGCCTGCCAACTCGCAGGCCCGGGCCGTGGCCACGAACGCCTCCGCATCGTCCGGCTCGATCTGCCCGTCCGGGCGAACATCGACAACCAGACCGCCCCCGTCGCCCAGTCGCGCGAAGAAGTCCGGCACGTGCCCGCGTCCGCCTCGCCGGCCCGGCCAGAACAGCCGGAACGGCTGCCCCACCAGACCACTCACCTGGGGATCGAAGTCCATCAGCATCGCGTGGTGCCGCTCCAGATGCGACTCGCACGACACCGTCCCGCCGGTCGTCGCCATCCAGTAGTCGCGGGTCACCGACCTCTGCCCCGGGTACGACCTGACCGTACGCACCGGTGGCAGCCGCTCGAACCGCAACGTCCAGCAGCCCGCCAACGCCCCACGTCGACGCACACGGTCCTCGTCCACGTACGCAACCTCAAAGTCAGCCTGCCCCAGCTCCTCGACACTCACCGATCCTCCCGAAGCGAGCTCGTGCTGATCCGAGCAAGCCACACTCGACGGCCGCCACCAGGCTGAATGCCCGTAAACCGCTCGTGGGAGGGAAATTCTGCTGAGACTCGGCAAGATCAGAAGCAGGGCCTGTCGAGACGAACAGATCCGACCAGCAACATCGACTGAGACACGAGACCGCCAGCCTGCCCTTCACCGGCAGCATCGCCCGAGACCAGGCCCGAATCCGCCAAGATCCAGTGAGACAACGGCAACGTCACGCGAGACAGGACACCACCGCCGGGGAACACCACGAGCTCACCAGCGGCCACGGCCACGGCCACTGACCGCCGGGCGACCGCCCGCTATCGCACCTCACTGATCGACAAGTACGGCCTGACGGCCCTGATCGCGCTCGCCCGCAGCCGGATCAGGGTCGGCCTGGGCGGGACGATCGGCATCCGGATCACGCTCGACGACCTGGAACAGCGGCTGGTCGGGCCGGACCGGCAGCCACCGCGCTGGTACTGCCCGAACTGACCCGTCCCGGCCCGGCCCCCGGCGGCGGGGCGCGGCCGTCAGGACAGCGGGCCGGCCAGCACCTCGGCGGCCAGGTCCCGCAGTTCGGCCACCAGTTCCTCCGTCAGACCGGCGCCGTGTTCCTGCTGATCGTCCGCCCGGTACAGCCATGCGCGGAACGGCCGCAGCGGCGAATCGGGGTCGTCGTAGGGGCACAGCTCGAAGCCGACCCGTTCGGCCGCCGCCAACGGATCGAGGCGGCCGTCCAGCAGGTCCCGCAGGCAGTACCGGGCCAGCGCCCGGTCGCGGCCCTCGATCGTGGCGGGCAGCCGCAGCACCGGCCAGAGTTCCTGCTCCACCTCGGCCAGCAGCCGGTGGGACTCCAGAACCTCCCCGTCGGACAGCACGCCCAGCTCCCACAGACCCGGGGTGTCCACCCCGCCCGCCAGCGCCGCCCGGGCAGCCTCCACCTCCTCAGAGGCTGTTGTTTGAACCTTGTGCCCTGGTCAGTGCGGGTGTGCTGCGCTTGATAGGGGTGAGGCGTTCGTTTCGCCGTCACAGTGACGGAGAAACGAACGCCTCGACACCCTTGATGATGCGGCTGGGTAACCCGGTAGTTGTCCTGCCGTGCCCGCTGGGGGTTGGGCCTCGCCGCAGGAGACCTGATGCCGATGCGACGTGTGCGTTGCCCAACTCGCACGGGCCTTCCGCGGTGAGACGATCGACTAAGGAAGGGGCGTTTCGGTGGCCTGCGGGCGGGGGTTGCGGTCAAAGGCATAGGCGGCGCCCATCAGGAACAGTTGGGTGCCGACCCGGTCGAGGCGGCACTGCTTCCAGGCGGTGGCGAGCAGGCCCCGATGTGCGGCGACGTGCATGACGAGGTTGTCGTGGCCGATGTTGTGGGCGCGTCCGAAGTGGCGGTAGGCCGAGCGGAAGTCGCGGGCACTCAGGGCTTCGCGCCCGGCTTGCATCTCGGACTCGTACGCGGCGGTGAGGGTGCCTTCGGCCTGGGGCATGGTTGTGTTGCCTCCTGGATGGGTGTGGATCGGTAGTGCCGATCGGCTCTAGAGTCCCTTGATGAGCAGGTCGAAGGCTTCGTCGATCAGCTCGTCGAGGGGGCGCGGGTTCGTCCGGCGGTGGTTCTCGGCAGCCTGGAGCGCCGCGAAGGCGGCGCCCACCAGGAGCGTGGGGTATAGGTCTGTTCCTACGGCACCGCCGCCGAGCCGGACGGCGATTTCGTCAGCGAGCGCGGCCATGGTGCGGTCGACCTGGTCCATGCGCAGGCGCAGGAAAAGTTCCGGGTGACGGCGGTAGAGCTCCTGGAGAAGCTCCCACTCCTCGGCGAAGTCGTCGAAGCCCGCAGCGCTTGCCATGGCCTTGACGACTTCGCGGACCGCGACGGCCGTGGGTTCGTCGGCGGGGCGTGTGCGCAGTTCAGCCACGATCTCCTCGGCCGTCCACTGGTGCGGCTCCAGGGAGAAGGCGGCGTCCTTGGTCGGGAAGTAGTTGAAGAAGGTCCGTGGGGAGATGTCAGCCGCTTGGCTGATCTGCTCGACCGTCACCTCGTCGGGCCCGCCGTGCTCCAGAGCCAGCCGGACGGCTGCGCCGCGGATCTGCACCCGGCGGGCGATCTGGCGTCGTTGGCGTCTGGCCTCTGCGGAATCCACTTTTGCAGTCTATGCAGTCATTGCAGACTCTGCAAGAAGTGCAGTGGGTGCAGTTTTGGAAGATCCTGCGACGTGCGGAGCGCGCATGCAGGCTGCTGTGGGATAGGAGAGGCGGGGAGGATCTCTGGGGGTTCGGGTCATGCCCGTGTGGTTCCGTAGCGGTGGCCGGTCTACGGAGTTGCTAAAGGAAGCTGGGAGCCTTCGTCATGCTGCGAGTGCGACCCCGGGGTGTGCGGTGGTTGTAGCTTCACGACTGAGACGTCGGAGCATGAGGGTGATGGCGCTCCACCTGAGGTGGGCTTCGGCGTGGGCTGGGAGGCGTTCGTAGTCGCGGCAGTTGCGGCGAGCGCGCATGAACCACGCCGGCGATCTCTCCACGACCCATCTGCGGGGTAGGACGACGAAGCCCTGGGCGTCGTGCGGTCGTTTGAGGATCCTGACTGCGATGCGGAGATGTTTCTCGGCCCAGTCGACGAGTTCGCCGGCATAGGCGGAGTCGGCCCAGACGATGGTGATCTCGGGGTGGGCGGCGTGCCACCACAGCGGCCCGGATCGCGGCCACCTTGACACGCGAGCGACGCACCGATCTCCAATGCGCCGACCTGCACCGCGCCGAACAGAACACCGCCTCCGCCCGAGCCCCAGTCCTCAACCGGTTGCCGCACGCCGGGCAAGACCGCTCCAGATCACCGGCCCATCCAGTCAGCGTAGAACGACCAGCACCCAGGGGGCTTGTCGTGCCTGGCTCAGACACAGGGTCTCATCTTGTGATTTATCCGGTGCGGCGTGGTTTGGTGCCAACCTTGTGGTGGGTCGGTCGGCGGTAGGGCTCGCCGGTCGCCAAGACCAGGCCAACGTCGTAGCGGTTCGCCGGCCGTCGGTTCTTCGAGCCGGGTGGGCGTCCGGGGCCGGGCCGGGAATGTTTCGGCACTGCGGCTGGCGTCGGTGTCTTCGCGCGCAGGTGCCGGAACCCACGGCGGACTCGGGCGGGGGTTAGCTTGTTCGGTGCCAGCGGTCGTTCCCAGGGGTGTCGCAGGTCGGCGGTCAGAGGGCGGGCGAGGCGGAGCTGGGTGTGGGCTGCAACCATCAGCCATGTCCAGCGGTCAGCGGCCTCGGCGTCTCGCAACCTCGGTGCGGTCCAGCCGAGCGTCTGCTTGATCATTCTGAAGAAGTGCTCGATGTCGAATCGTCGCAGGAAGGTCTGCCAGGCAAGGTCGGTCTCCGTCGGGCCAGCCGCCGGGCGTGACCACCAGAGCCACAGGGGCTTGGGGTCGCCGCCGCTTGGCAGGCGGTCAACCTGGAGGCGAATGACGGTGCCCTCGATGACCGGGAGTTTGCCGGGGTGGTCCCGCCAGGCGGCGCGCTGCTGGAGTTCCGGGTGGAGCCGGTCCCAGCTCTGGGCGTGGGCGGTGCCGTAACGGGTGGTCTCGGCCTTCGTCTCCGCGTCCGGGACGCCCCAGGTCCTGGCGTCCTTGAAGATGAACTCGCTGCCGTGTTTGGGTGGCCGGCCCCCGGCCGGGTTGGCCAGGGCGAACTCCGCGCGGGTCGGTGCCGGGCGGCGCATCACCCGGTCCGAGCGAAGGCGCCCAATGATCTCCACGGGCAGGTCGCGTAGGAGGTAGGACAGGCGCATCACGTCGTAGCCCGCGTCGGCCACGATCCACACTTGCAGGATCGCCCTGCCTCCACTGGCCTGCGGCGATCAACCGCTCGACCAGGTCCCGAAGCTGCGAGGCGGTCACCGCGGCGAGGTCGTCGCCGGGCCGCAGCCGAACGGCATCCAGCGGCGCGACCCACGAGGTTCGGCCCGATTCCAGGGCCACGACCCAGGAGTAGGGCCAGCCCGGGATCATCTGGTGCTTCGCGTCGCCACGGCCGTAGGTGTGACAGAACGAGCGGGCGTCGCTCGTGGCGGCGTCGGGCCGCAGCCATGGGGAGACGTCCACCGCGAGCACCAGGCGTCCATCGGCGGCCCGCGGCAGCGGCATGCCAGCCACTGCGGCCCGCAGCCGATCGACGTCCGAGCGACCCCTGTTGAGCGCGCCGTACAGGGCACCGTGTCCGCGCCGGTGCTCAGGCGCGAGGGCCAGGCCCACCAGGGTCTTCACCGGACCGTCGGCGCACAGCACCGCGTCGGCCAGCTCGAACAGCGCGTCGCGCCGACCTGTCAGGCAGTCGTAGAAGACCCCCCGGAAGCGTGACAGTTCCGCGAACGGATCGCTCTGGACAGTCTGTTGCAGCACACTCACCACCTGCGGCCTTCGCACCGATTCGTGTATCTCGTAGCAGAGTTCAGGATCACGCGGAGGCCGCCCCGCCGTCCCAGGAATCACCGTGTGGGTGACAGGGCGCCGGGGATGCCGCTGCGGTCAGAAACCCTCGGGAAAACGGCTCGGTGCTCCAGTGGCCGGGTCGAGGCCGGCGTTCAACCGGTCCTCCTGCACCTGCCAGTGCACGAAGTTCGGCGCCGGGTTCATCAGGAGCGGGCGTCCGATGCTGAGCGGCCATCGATCCCAAGGCGGCGAGTCCTCACGCAGCAGTCGGCAGAGGAACTCGGCCATACCGAACGGGTGTACCGCGAACATTGGTCTCGTATGACGGCCGATAACCAGCACCGGCCATCGGTCGGGATCGTCATCTGTAGTCAACCAGCACAACCAGTCGGGACCAGAGGTCACACCCCACGCCAGGATGTGGCTCGGGTCGACGTCGAGGACCGCCTTACCGCCCTCGAACGCCCAGGCGGCGCGGGCGTCACGTGTCACGCCTTCCATCGACGCGACCACAGTCCCGACGGGCGCCGGAGCGAGGACATCAACCTCGTCGCTGATTGAACCGCTGCCATACACCGCCATGAAGGCTCGATAGTCTTCGGGGAAGGTGACACCCCAGCTCGCCTTGGCGACAGCCCAGGCGACCCGCTCATCGGCGCCATACTCCGGCGACATGGCCTGCGTGAGCCCTTCGATACCGGCGTGCACACCGTTGCCCTTCGTCTCGTTTCGCCGACAACATAGCGGAGACCAAGGACACCGATCCGCTCATACGGACCTCGGGCCGAGGTTAAACGTCAAGCTCATCCTGTTCCATCGCGCGAGCGTAACCACCCACGCCCGCCCGGCGCGACGCGTTTTGACCCGCTCGCGGACCGCCCGGCGGCCGTGACCAGCCCTCGCCGCCCTTGCCAGGACGTGTATCGGAAGTGAGCCGTGCGCATAGGGTGTCGGCATGTCGCTGAGTTACATAGCCCTCTCGTCTGGTCGTTCGATCGAGCTCACTGAGCTGCGGATGTCTTCGACCTATGGGGGATTCCTGGAGGGCTATCCGTGCAAGCCCGTCAACGACATGATCGTAAGCGGCCTCCAACGGGAGGCCGGACGCGCGTTTTCCGCGCCGGTCCATCTCGTTCCGCCCTGCCGCGAGTATCCGGACCAGACCGCCGGCGCCTTCGGCCCTGTTGAGGTGCTGCCTGACGTGGCTTGCACAGGCCTCTTCCGCTCGGCAGCGGTCGCTCCTGAGCTCAACCCGGTGCTGCACCGCTCCGCTCTCACCGTGGTCTGGTTCCAGCCTGTCCTGGATGTCCCGTCAGGTGAGAATGCTGGTCTTGAGCTTCGTAGCATTCGCTGGGAGGAACTGGCCCAGGACTACGAGCTCTGACGACGCGTAGTGATCACAGCCACTCGTTGATGGCTGCGATGAGGACGGTTGCTTCGTAGCAGACCGCGAGCTTGTCGTATCGCGTGGCAACGGCACGGTGCCTCTTGAGGCGGTTGATCCCGCATTCAACCGCGTGGCGCTCGCGGTAGTCGGCCGGGTCGAAGCGCGGTGGCCTGCCGCCCCGGGAGCCGAGTTTCCCAGACCGTGATCATCAGGCTCGGTGAAGACACCGCCCGGTGGCTCCTTCTGCAGACCACCCTGCTTCCGAGCCCCGGCCGCATGCTGATGAGCGCGGCACACAGTCGAGTCGACGCTCAGGTCCCACGTGATCGCGCCCGTCGCGTCAGCCAGGGACTGGAGCCGAGCGAGGACCCGGTGCCACGTACCGTCCCGCTGCCATCGGCGGAACAGGTCGTGGATCCGACCCCACGGCCCGTACTCGATAGGCACGTCCCGCCATGGAACACCGGTGCGGACCTGAAACCGTATGCCGTCGATCAGCTGCCGCCGAGGCCAGACATGCCGCCGTCCCGCCTTCGTTCCCCTCGGCAACAACGGCTCCAACACTGCCCACTGTTCATCAGTGAGATCTCCCCGCGCCATGGATCACGATCATCCAACGCTCAAGATCCACTTTCGATAGACGGCCTAGGTGTATTGACCCGCAGGGTTGTTCACGCGGCTGATCGGGGGTTGGCCTCCGAGTGCGGTGTGGCAGCGATGGTAGTTGTACTGGTGCAGGAAGTCGGCCAGCGCGGCGGTGCGCTCGTCGTTGCTGGTGTAGGCGCGCTGGTAGGCCCATTCGTCGAGCAGGGTGCGGTTGAAGCGTTCGACCTTGCCGTTGGTCTGCGGCCGGTAGGGGCGTATGCGCTTGTGGGCGACGCCGGCATCGGTCAGGGTCCGGCTGAAGAGCCTGGACTTGTAGCAGGAGCCGTTGTCGGTCAGGACGCGTTCGACGGTGACGCCGTGGCCGGTGAAGAAGGCGTGTGCGCGCCGCCAGAACGCGGCCGCGGTCTCCTGGCGCTCGTCGGCGAGGACCTCGCTGTAGGCGAGGCGGGTGTGGTCGTCGACAGCGGAATGGACGTAGCTGTAGCCGATCACCGGCTTGCAGCTGCTGCGTTCGGTGGTGGTGGCCTGGCGGTTGCGGTCGCCGGCCTCTCGGCCGACCGTGCGCCATCCGCCTCCGTCGGGGATGTTACCGAGCTTCTTGATGTCGACGTGGACGAGTTCGCCCGGACGTTCGCGTTCGTAGCGGCGTATCGGTTCGCCGCTGGGCCGGTCGAGCCAGGCGAGGCGGTTGAGGCCGTGGCGGCCCAGGATCCGGTGCACCGTCGAGGCCGGGATGCCGAGGATCGGGCCGATCCGGGCCGGGCCGAGCTTTCGTTCCCGTCTGAGCTCGCAGACCCGGGCCTCGACGGCGGCGGGTGTGCGGTGCGGGGTGGTACGGGGCCTGCTGGAGCGGTCCAGCAGGCCTTCCTCGCCCTCGGCCCGCCAGCGCCGCACCCACTTGTGGGCGGTGGCCCGGGAGATGCCCATCTCGGCCGCGACGTGCGCGACCGGCCGGCCTGAGCGGACACGATCGACCAGGAGCCGCCTGCCATGCACGGTCAAGCGGGCATTACGGTGGGACACGAAGACCTCCGTGTGTGGTGTGGAGCCTAGACACCTCCACCACACCGGAGGTCTTCGCCATGATCAAGCCCGACCACCGTCAACAACGCTCGTGGTCAATACACCTAGGACGTCGTGCCGTGCGGGGCCCAACCCGTCTCGGCGGCCCAGGAGTTGGCGACGGTGATGACGAGGTCGACGACCGGGTCCTTGATGTCGGCGTAAACGCCGATGTCACCGACCGCACCCGCGAGGAGGGTCTTGAACTGTGCGTAGGCGGGCACCGCCTCGGGATGGGCACGGAACCAGTCGCGGAAGAGAAGAGCGAGGCGCTCGTTGGGAGAGCCGAGGAGGCGGACATGGAGGTTGCAGTCTGCGCCGGCGTGGCTGCGACGTGACCACAGGCGCTTGGTCCACCGTTCGGGGTCGTCGTCGAGTCCGGCTGGGACGTGGTCGTGCTGGTACGGGGAGCGCCGGAATCCCATGGCGGCCAGGGGCTGGTCGAAGGCACGCTCGGCCTCCGCCAGATCGGTGACGGTGATCTGGAGATCGAAGACCGGTTTCGCGGCCATGCCGGGGATCGCGGTGCTGCCGATGTGCTCGATGTGCACCGGCAGCGGCGCGAGTTCCGAACGCAACTCGGCTGCGAGGGCGAGTCCCCCTGCTTGCCAGGCGGGGTCGTGGGCGACGACGACGATGTGTTGGGTGTCAGCGGCCATTCGCACAAGTCTAGTGCTCGCAGTCCTGAACGGCTCCTGGCGGCCGCGCTCGGGGCCGCCGAGCGGCAGGTCGACGGCCTGGGGAGCCGGGGACGGCGGGTGGTCCGGCTTCCTGTCCCGGAGGGGCGGTTCGGGACCGGCGGGCGGTGGCCGAGCCGGTGTCAGGGCACGCCCATGGCCCGCCGGATCGCCGACGCCCGGGCCGTCGGAAGGCCTCGCCCTCGCCGACGCGGGCCAGCAGACCAGGATCCCGGCGGCGGCGCCCGGTTCGCCGCCGCCGGGGCTGAAGGCGCCCGCGCGCTCGCGCGTTCCCGTGCTGCCACGGGGTCGGCCGCTCCACCACCGGGTGCCCGGAGTGGCGGTTACTGGTCGGCGCCCTTGCTGTTGGGCTGGGTCTTCTGGTTGTAGATCTCCTTGCCGTCCGCGTCGAAGGCGTGGACGTAGGGGTTCGGGGAGCCGGAGCTCCCGTTGGGGCCGGTGGAGGTGGCCGCGGCGTAGACGAACGCGCCGCCCGCCATGACCGCCGGGTACTGCGTGGGGTCGTCGCCGTAGCTGATGGTGACCTTGGCGACCTCGGGGGTGTAGTGCCCGGTGCCCAGGGTGAGGAACTTCCCGGCGCCGGCCGACGTGGTGGAGGTGTCGAAGAACTCGACCAGGTGACCGGTGCCCCACAGGCGGTCGTTGATGAACGTCGCGGGGACGGAGGAGCTCCTGCCCTTGGCGCCCTTCGACTCGCACTGCACGTACTGCTTCGCGGAGTTGACCGCGATCACCACCCCGTCGGTGTCCGCGGACGCGACGGGCGTGCGGACCGCGATCACCGCGTCGAACTTCGACGCCTCCGCACCCAGGCAGGAGGCCAGGATCGCGGAGACGGTCCCGGCGTCGATCGGGGACGTCGCCGTGCTGATGACGGTGGGAGCAGCCGACGGCCGGGGGGAGGCCGACACGGAGGAGGCGTCCGTGGTGGCCGCTCCCCGCTGGGGGCCCAGTGGTTGCTGCGGTCCCGATGAGGGCAGCACGGACGGGAGGGCCAGGCACAGGGCTGCCGCCGCGGCGCAGGCCGCGGTCGCGCCCAGGGCGCGCCGTCGGTGGCGGCGCCGGTCGGCGCGGCGGCGGATCTCCGCGGCGGGCAGGGCCGGTGCGGGCAGCTGCTCGCCGAGCAGCCGCAGCCGGTCGGCCAGGGTGTCGTGGTGGGGGTCAGACACGGAGCTTTCCTTCCTCGCTGGTCGGGGCCTGGTCGGCGTCGGCGAGTACGGCCGCGAGCGCGGTCCGGCCGCGGGAGAGGCGGCTCTTGACGGCGCTGACGCTGGCGCCGGTCTCGGCCGCGACCTGCTCGACGGAGAGGTCGCACATGTGGTGCAGGACCAGGGCGCCCCGCTGGGCCTCGGGCAGGTCGCGGAGCGCGTTGACCAGCATCAGGTGCTCCTCGGTGGGCGGCTCGACGGTGGGTGGTTCCTGGCGGTGGTGGCGTCCGGCCAGGTGCAGGCCCCGGGCGAGGCGCCGCCAGCGGGAGTGGGCCAGCCGCCTGGCCGTGGTCCGGATCCACGCCTCCGGGGCGTCGTCCGGGTCGAAGGTGCTCCTGCGGTCCCACGCGCGGATGAAGGCCTCCTGGACCACGTCCTGTGCTTCGGACCAGTTGCCGGTCAGCGCGTAGAGCTGCCCGGTCAGGCGGGAGAAGGACGCCGCGTAGAACGCGTCGAACTCCTGTGGCGTCATCAAGGGCCTCTCCTCCGGGGCTGTCCGTCGGCTCACGGGACAACCGGTGCGCGCGGGAGCACTCCTCGGCCGCGGCGGTGGAGCCGTGCCTTCTGGACGGAGCGTCCCGCCCTGTACGCACGAGCACCGTCCCAGGGTCGCACCGGCGGCCTATGACGTGGATCACGTGTGCGGGGTGCGACCCGCCGGGCGCCACGGGGCGTACAGGGGTGCTGGCATCAACCGGACGCCCGCAGGAAAGGACAACGGATTCATGCGTATCCGCCCGATCATGCTCATCGCCGCCACCGCCACCGCCGCGGCCCTCGCGACCGCAGGGGGAATGGCCACCGCCGCCACCGGCACCGCCACCCCCGCCCCCGCGGCCGCCGCCAAGCCCTCCGCCGCGCCCACCGCCACGCCCACCCCCCAGGCCCCCAACGCCGCCGAAGCCGGCCCGGCCGGCACCGCGGCGGTCCCCGGCAAGGGCCCGTCCGCCGGCCCCGTGACCGTCACCCCGAGCGCCTTCAAGGTCACCAGCACGGCGACGTCCCCGATCGACGCCGCGACCACCGCCAAGATCCTGGCCTCCTGCCTGGGCTCGGAGGCGTCGCAGTACCACTCGGTGATCGCGGTCCGCACGCCCACCGCCACCGCGGACACCGACGGCGTCGTCGTCGCCGTCAACTCCGCCAAGCAGTACGTGCAGTGCGAGTCGAAGGGCGCCAAGGGCACGAGCTCCTCCGTCCCCGCGACGTTCATCAACGACCGCCTGTGGGGCGTCGGTCACCTGGTCGAGTTCTTCGACGACTCCACCGCGCCCGTCGGTGGCGGGAAGTTCCTCACCCTGGGCGCCGGGCACTACACCCCCGACGTCGCCAAGGTCACCATCAGCTACGGCGACGACCCGACGCAGTACCCGGCCGTCATGGCGGACGGCGCGTTCGTCTACACCGCCGCCATCTCCACCGGCAAGGACTCGGTCTCCTCCACCCCGAACCCCTACGTCCACGCCTTCAACGCGGCCGGCAAGGAGATCTACAACCAGAAGACCCAGCCCAACATCAAGGGCGCCCACCAGTAACCGCCACCCCGAACGGCCGACCCCGCAGCAGACACGGCCGGTGAGGCAGCGCTAGGTGTGGAAGGCCTCGACGATCCCCGTCGAGGCCTTTCGCACCGTCGCCGCCGGTGTCACCGCCGGGACGGGGTCTTCCCTTTGCCAGCCGGGAGCCGCACTGTGGTGGACGCGGAACTGTCGGACGGGGTGGGTGGATTGGGCGATCAGCGCGACACCAGGAACGAGATCAGCCACAGCACCATCCACGGCAACGTCTTCATGGGCGGCATCGTCTCACTGCTGGCCGGGAGGCTGCGCCCGCGCCCGCGTCTCCTGGTGGCCGTGGTGTGCGCGCTCGCCCTGCTGGGGTCGGGCACGGCGTACTGGGCGTTGCACGGGGCGGACGGGGACGCCGGGCCGGTGTTCAGCGCCCGCTACGACCCCGAGCACGGTGACGCCGACACGACTGCGGTCGTACCGAAGGTCCTCACGTCGACCGAGCTTCCCGCCGTCTCCGACTGCGGCGCGGCCCGGACCTGGTCGCACACCCATGGCGGCACGGACGTGGGAGCGTCCCCGCTCTCGGTCTCGCTGGTCGGCAACGGGCACACGGTGGCGATCGAGCAGGTGCGGGCGACCGTGGTCGGGGAGCCTCACGACCCGCTGCCCGGCACGGTCGTGGACTGCACCGGCCAGGGCGAGGGCAAGAAGATCGACATGGGCGTCGACCTGGATTCCACCGACCCGATCGCCATGGTCGCGGCCTTCGGGCCGGTGTCCTTCGCCCCGTACTTCACGGACAAGTACCTCTACCTCGAGAACGGGAAGCCCGAGATCGTGAGCCTCACCGTGCTCGCGGCCAGGCACAGCTACGACTACGTCATCACGGTCGAGGGCACGGTCGACGGCAGGCACCGCACGTGGGAGCTGAAGGACGGTGACCGCCCGTTCCACATCTCCGGGGTTCGGATGGAACGCGGCACCTTTCTGAACACGCTCGGCAGGGGCTGGGAGACCGACTACGGCAAGGGGGAGGGTGAACGCGCCCGGTGCAACCCGTGCTACGACGAGAACGAGCTGGAGATCCCGGGAACGACGGTCGCCACCGCACCACCCGGTTCCTCCTTCTCCTCCGCGCCGGGCGTCGACCTCATGGCGCCACAGGTCCCGCCGAAGGAGCGACCGGCCTCGCCGACACCTCCCCTGACGGTCGACCGGCATGACGCGGAGTCCGTCGCGATCGGCTGGGCCGTCACCTCGGGCAGCTTCGACGTGTCCCGCGGCGACACCGGGCCGGCGGCCGTCCTGAACCGGGTCCGCAGATACCTGACGCCCGAACTCGCCGCTTCCGGCGGAGGACTCAACGCGTGCGTGGCCGACGCTGCGGCCTGGCCGGCCGAGGTGACGGCGCGGCAGGGCTGGTCGGTCGTCATGCACGCACTGGCGAGGCCCCAGGAGGGCCACGATCCGCACGAACTCACCGGTGACGTGGTCGGGTTGGAGGCCGACATCAGCTGCGCCTACGCGGCGGCGGGCGGCTGGTACCAGACCCGAAGGGGATCGGTCATCGCGCGGCTACAGCTGAAGCGCCAGCCCGACGGCGGCTACCTGATCTCCGACGTGGAGAAGGTGGAGTACACCTCCCCGGCACCCACCGACCCGATCCCGCAACCCTGAAACACCGGTACCGAGCCACCAGTGCCGGAGGTGGCTCTCCGCCTCCCCGGGCAGGATCATTCGGATGGCCCGACGACGGCCTCGCCCGAACGGACACGGGTCCTGTGTCGAGGCGGCCCCGGAGTAGCTTTCCACCTACGCGTGGCCATGGCGTAAGGTCTGGGCATCGGAGTAGAAACGTGCTCCGGCGCCGAGCGGACAGCCGGACCGGAGCACGCGCACACGCGGTACCGGACGGTCCGCCACTCCTTCCACGGAAGGAATGCCTCATGAAGGCAGTGCGGTTCAGCCGGTTCGGCGGTCCGGAGGTTCTTGAGCTGGTCGAGCTCCCCGATCCCCGTCCCGGTGCCGGAGAGATCCGGATCAGGGTCCGGGCTGCGGGGATCAACGCCAGCGACTGGAAGAAGCGCCGGGGCCTGATGGACCAGGAGCTGCCGCAGACCCTGGGCTACGAGGCCGCGGGGATCGTCGACGAGGTCGGCGACGGCGTCCCGGGCGTCGTACCCGGCGACCGGGTCTTCGGCTTCTCGCCGTACGGCGCCGCCCAGGCGGAGCTGGCCGTGCTCTCCCACTGGGCCCCGGTCCCGGAGCCGCTCGGCTTCGCCGGGTCCGCGGCGATCCCCTCGGCCGCCGAGACGGCGGCACGCTCGCTCGACCAGCTCGGTGTCACGGCGGGCAGCACGGTGCTCGTCAACGGGGCGTCCGGCAGCGTCGGGGGCGCCGCCGTCCAGCTCGCCGCGGAGCGCGGCGCACGCGTCATCGGCACGGGCAGTCCGGGCACGCACGACGCCCTGCGCGCCCTCGGGGCCGAGCCGGTGGCCTACGGGGACGGGATGGCGCAGCGGGTCCGGGCGATCGCGCCGACCGGCGTCGACTTCGCGCTGGACGTCGCCGGCAGCGGCGTCCTGCCCGAGCTCGTCGAGCTGGCGGGCACGCCCGAGCACGTGATCACGGTCGCCGATCTCCGCGGCGCGCAGCAGACCGGCGTCCGCTTCAGCCGCGGCGACGGCGGCCGCGCCACCTACGTGCTCGCCCAGGTCGCGGAAATGGCCGAAGCCGGCCGCTTCGCCGTCCGGGTCGGCCGGACCTTCCCGCTGGCCGAGGTGGCCGCGGCGCACCGCGTCGGCGAGGCCGGAACCGTGCGCGGCAAGCTCGTGCTGCTCGTGGACTGACCGGACGCCGGGGCCGGCTCAGGGGTCCGTCCCGTGCCTGGCGGCGAACGCGGCCGAGCACCTGGTCCCGGCCCGTCGGGCCTGGTCGGCGTCCCGACGGGCCGGTCGACCCGTTGCCAACGACTGGCACCGTCCGACGGCCGGCGGTGACGGATCAAGGTGCGCCGTGGGCCGCGGGAGCGAGGGCGGGGGCCGCCAGCAGGTGGAGTTCGCGCAGCAGCGTGTCGGCCAGCAGGCGGGCGTCGCCCGAGCACGAGTTGGTCGCCACGTTGAGGGTGTATCCCGCGGCGCAGCCCAGGAGCACGAAGGTCGCCGTTCCGTGGGGTGGCACCATGGGAAATCCCCGGAACCGACGGAGCGGGCGGCCGTCGAAGGCGAGGCCCTCCCCCGGCAGGGGAAGTGAGGAGCAGCAGGCCGCGGAGTAGGCGGGGGCGTAGGACGGGGCGAGTACAGCGCTGACCAGGCGGGGTCCCACGGCGGTGAGGGCGTGCAGCAGCGCGTCGGCGAATCGCAGGGTCGCCTGGTGTTCGGTGGGTTTGATCAGGCCCCGGCAGGCGGCGAGCCGTGCGAGGGGATCGTCCGTGCCCGCCGGGACGGCGACGCGGATGGCGCCGAACTCGTTGCCGAGCCGGTGACCGTGCCCTGCGGGACGGGTGTCCATGGGCACCGTGACGAACACGGGGCGCTCGCCGCCACCGGAGGAGGAGCAGGACGGCCAGGGGTCGAGGCCGGCGCGCAGGGTTCCGGCCGCCGCCGCCAGGAAGACCTCGGTCACGGTCGTGGCCCGGCCGGGCAGGGCCGTGCGGGCGCGGCCGAAGACCTCGGTGGGGACCGGGCGGCACGCGTAGGCGGGGGCCGTCACGCCCTGGTCGGGCATCGGGACGGCGGTGCCCGGGACGGACGAGGCGCGCAGCGCCCGCACCACGCTCGTGAACCGCTGCAGCGCCCGCTGTTCGGCAGGGGCCGTGCGGGGCGCGGGTGGCTGCGCCGCAGCGTCCAGGAGGGTCCGCAGGAGTGTGACGAGGGACCGGCCGTCGAGCAGGCTGTGGTGGGTGCGCAGCAGCAGGGTGAACTCGGAGCCGTCCGGCTCGGGGAGCGTGTGGAGGCGCCAGGGCGGCAGGTCCTGGTCGAACGACTCGGTCATCAGCCGGGAGACCAGTTGTTCGAAGGTTTCCGTACCGGACTCGTGGACGATCTGCTGTGCGGCGTCGAAGTCCCGGTGGTGCACCCAGGCGTGCCGGCGGGCCGGGCGGGGCCTGCCGCGCGGGGTCAGGGCCCAGCTGAGGCGCGGGATCGCTCCCCAGCGTTCGCGGACCAGGGCGGTGATCCGCGCCGGGGTGGGGGCGGGCCCCTGGCAGGTGATCGCGAGGCCGGCCGCGCCGGGGCTGAACGGCCAGCGGGTCATGAGTTCGTCGAGGGGGGTCAGCGGCGTGCTGTGGAGCATGGTCCGGTCTCCCACGGGGGTGGCGAGGGTGCGGTGCGGCGGATCGGCTCGGTGGTCAGCTGACGGTGGCGAGGTGGTCCGTGGGTGTCCGCTTGGAACGGGCGGCGGACTCGACGACGTCGGCGGCCGCGGTCGCGCCGCCGCTGGCGCGTACGTCGGCCTGCATCGTGGCCACGGCGGCGGCCACCGCCGGGTCGCAGGACACCTGCCGGACGGCCTCAACCAGGGCGGTGGCATCGGCTCGTTCGCGGGGCAGGTGCACGCCGAGGCCGAGCTGTGCCAGCCTCGCGGCGTTGACGCGCTGCTCGGCCATCTGCGGGACGGCGACCATCGGCACGCCGAAGTGCAGGGCCTCCAGGACGCTGCCCATTCCGGCGTGGGTGACGAAGGCCGATGCGGCCGCGAGGACGTCGAGTTGGGGGACGCTCACGTGGACCTCGACGTGCTCGGGCAGTCGGCCGAGCGTCGCCGGGTCGATGTGGCGGCCGATCGCGATGACGGTGTGCCGGTCGAGCCGGGCGGCCGCGTCCAGGCAGGAGCGGAAGAACTCCGGCTGGTCGGTGAAGACCGAGCCGAGTGAGACCAGCAGGACCGGCCGGCCGGAGGCCGGGGGCTGCCAGGCGCCCTGGAAGGCGGAGCGGTCGCCCAGGGCCGGTCCGACGAAGGCGTGCTCGGGGCCCATCCGGTCGGCGTGGATCTGGAAGGCTCTGGGGACGAAGACCACCTTCGCCTGCGAGTGCTGGATGAAGTCACCGAGTGCGGAGTCGACGCCGTTGACGTCGAGGAACCGCTGGAACCGCGGCGCGCAGGGCATTTCGCTCGCGTCGTCCAGACCGAGGAAGGCCTGCTCCCAGCCCGGGAACAGCGCGTGCGTGGGCGACAGTTCGACCCCCGGGATGCCCCACTTGCGGGCCAGCACCTTGCCGGCGAAGGCTTCGAGGTCGTGCAGCACCACGTCCGGTCGGTCGTCGGTGAAGGCGGCTTCGAGGGCGGGCAGCGCCGTCTCCGCCTCGCCGAGGAACATGTCGACGCCGTCGCTCACGTCCTCGGGGGAGGGCCCGGCGGCGCGCTCCGGGACCGGCACGGCGACCGGGACCGCACCGGCCGCGCGGACCTGCGGCGCGAACTGCTCCGCGACCGCGTAGCTCACCCGCCATCCGCGCGCGACGAGTTCGGTGACCAGGGCGAGGGTCGGGTTCACGTGTCCGTGCTCGGGCACGTTCACCACGAGCGCATGAGGACGCTCCCGTTCCACTGAAATCTCCTGAACCACTTCATTCATGACCAATGAACGACATAACGGTCGCAAAGGTCACAGCGGCGACCGGTGGCCGTGCGACGTCCGCCGGTGTGCCAGCCGGGCGTTACGACCGGATTGCTCTAGATTGCCCGGCATGACGTGCCTCCCACGGTCGGCACCCCGCGCCGCGAACGGCGGTTCGAACCCTGCGGCCCCGCGAACCCACATCAGTCCGGTCCCGAGAGGGAGAGAAACCGTGTCCCAGTCGACCGAGTCACCGGCCGCCACGACGACGGACGGGTTCCCGCCCGTCCTGACCGCCCACACCTGGCACGGCTACCACTACGAGTCCCGCCGGTCGCGCTCGACCACTCCGCGGATCGCACCGGTGGTGCTGGTCGGCGGAGCGTTCCAGACCAAGGAGAACTGGGGCCGGATCGAAACGGAATTCCTCGCGCACGCCGACGTGATCACCGTGGACCTGCCCGGCTGGGGCAAGGCCGACGTCCTCCCCGACCACCACGGTGTGGACTTCCTGGCCGACGCCCTGTGCCGCGTACTGGACGACACCGGACTCACCACCGTCAACCTGGTGGGCAGCTCCTACGGCTCCGCCGTCACCCACGCCCTGGCCCGGCGCCACCCCACCCGCGTCCGGAGAATGGCACTCACCGGCGCCATGACCGCCGTCCCCGAGCAAGCCCGCTCCCACTTCCGACGCGGCATCGACTTCCTCGTCGCCCGGCGGATGGAGGAGTTCACCGAGGTGACCCTCGGACAGCTGATGAACCGCGAGGCACTGGAGCTAACCGTCGACGGCCACCGGATCCACCGCCTGCTGCACCGCCGCCTGACCGGCCTGGGCCCCCTGGAAGCCGAGCAGTTGATGACCAACACCCAGCGCCTCATGGCCCACCAGGACCTCCCCAAGGGCGCCGCACCGGCCATGCCCGTGCTGGTGACAACCGGCGAGCACGACCACTTCACCAGCCCCGCACACTGCCGGGACCTGGCGGCCACCTGCGCGGACGGCTGGTTCACCACCATCACCGGCGCCGACCACATGCTGCCGCTCGAACGCGGCCCGGAGGTCTCCGACCTGTTCATCCGCTTCTTCACCGGCCGGCCCCTGACCGGTCTCGCCTACTGCCTCGACGCCGAACACCTCTCCCGGCACACCCCGACCATGGTCGCGCCACGAACGGGCGGGGAGCCCGCCGAGCGCCGAGGAGGCCACCGGTAGCCCGGCCTGCACCGAGCCGGACACCCCCGACACCCGAAACCTCCTCGCCCAGCCGACCAGCCGAACGAGTGAACTCGGCGACGGCTGCGCGCTGCGTGGCCTCCTCGCCCACGAGGGCGTGCGCCAACTCCTCACCCCGGCCCGGAGGGCGGCACTCGAACGGGCTCCCGCCGCCTGCGCACCGGGCTCCGCGGCCCTGCCGGACACCCTCCGCAACCGCCCGGAGGAGGCGCTGACCGTTGCCCGGAAGGTGCTCGAAACGTCCCCGTTCGACCCGGGCTCGCCCGGTGGGAATCCACTTGAACGCCGGATTCGAACAGCGCCATCATCAGTCGCCTCCACCCCCGCACAGCGGGCCAACTCAGCTGGTTGAAGGCCTACTTGTCGGCTCCTGAGGTTCCTGTGCGGTTCCGTGTGCTCGAACACCACCAGAGTCTGGAGGGTCCCCGTGGAACGCCCCGCCGCCTCGGCCGCCGGCACCGCGCCTCCCGGCCGACCAGCTGGTCCCGCCCGCGAAACCGAGGAGCCCGCCCAGTGATCGACTTCGACGTACTCACGGACCTCGCCGCGCGTGAAGGCATTGAGCGGATCGGCGTCGGCGTCGTGGTCCGCGACGCCTCGGGCCGGATCCTGATGATCCGCAGGTCCCCGCACGACGTCCTTCCAGGTCTGTGGGAGTACCCGGGCGGCGCCCGGGAGGACGACGAGTCGGTGCCCGCCGGCGCGGCCCGTGAGCTGGCCGAGGAGACCGGGCTCATCGGCCTGCCTCTGGAGTACGCGCGGCATCTAGACTTCACCGACCAGCGAGGACGGCGCGTCCGCCAGTTCGTCTTCACCACCGTCGTCCCGGACGCCACCGAGGTTGTGCTCTCACCGGATCACGACGGACACCAGTGGGCGGCCCCGGACGTCCTGCCGCCGACCGGCGACGGGCAGCGCACCGTGATCGAGTGGCTGACCCGGCGCCTGCGGATCCCGCACTGGCGGCCCGTCGGCGGCTACCTCACCACCATCGCCCGGCCCACCTCCTACGGCTGCTTCCTGGTCACGGACCCCCAGGGCCGTGTCCTCGGGATGCGTTCGGCCGTCAACCCGGCCGTGTGGAACTTCCCCGGCGGAAACATGGAGCACGGCGAGACGCCCTTCACCACCGCCCTGCGCGAGGCCCAGGAGGAGTTGGGCCTCGACCTCGCCGCCGAGAACCCCGAGGTGATCGCCCGGCGCCGCCTGGTCGCCGTCATCCACGAGCAGGCCGGCACCAGCTACCCCGTCCCGGTGTGCGGCTACGTCTTCGACGGCGGCGTACTGACGCCCGAGCAGCAGGCCCGGATCGACCTCGATCCGGACGAGCACACCGAGTGGCGGTTCGAGAGCGCCCACGACTGGCGGCGGCTCATGGAGCCGGCCGGCTACCAGCGGCTGCGGCAGGTGCTGCGCGCCCAGCGCTCCGGCGTCCCGCTCTACCTGGAGCGCCCCGCTGCGGACGGCGACGACTTCGAGGGCGTCCTGGTCTTCGTCACCGACCCCGCGGGTCGACTGCTGCTGCACCTGCGCGAGGACGGACCGGGCATGGCCTGGCCCGGCTACTGGACCCCGATCGGCGGCTGGCGCGAGGGGGACGAGACCGCCCTGGAGACCGCGGTGCGGGAGGTCCGCGAGGAGGCCGGCATCCAGATCAGCGGACTGCGGTCCCTGCCCGCCCCGCACGACGACCTCGGCCTCCCGCTCACCCGCGTCCTGCACGCCGTCCGGGACGGAGACGAGAGCGACCTGCGGCTCGGCGACGAGGGCCTGGCCGTCCGCATGGTCCCCCTGACGGAAGCGCTCGACCTGAAGGTCCCGCCCTACCTGCGGCACTACCTGCCGCTGCTCTGCGACGCGGCCGGCCTGCCCTGCGGGAGGACCGTGTGAATCCGCTCGACGACGCCGACCAGGCAGCCGCCATCGTGCCCCGTCGGCCCGGGGCGGACCCGCTGACCCTGGTCGTCGGCGTTCACCTCGTCCTCCTCGACCAGAACGCCGTCCTCCTCGGCCGACGACACAACACCGCCTACGCGAACGGCATGTGGCACCTGCCCTCCGGTCACATGGAGCCCGGCGAACCGGTCACCCGCTCGATGACGCGAGAGGCCGAGGAGGAACTCGGCGTCCTGATCGCCGAGGACGACCTCGAACTCGTCCACACCCTGCACCACCTCGACGCCGACGACGGCCGCAGCCGCCTCCAGCTGTTCTTCCGCCCCACCCGCTACGACGGCCGGGTCCGCAACGCCGAACCGCACAAGTGCGACGCCCTGCACTGGTGGCCGCTGGACGGTCTCCCGAGCAGTACCGTGCCCTACACCGTCCAGGCACTCGCCGAGATCGGCCGCGGCAACGCCCTGTCCACCGTAGGGTGGGCCGCGTGAGCGCCGCAGCCCTCCCGCAGGACGTCGACCTGCTGCGCACCCCGCACATTCCCGAGTGAACTCCCCTTTCCCCAGCACCTGTTGGAGGATTCATGCTGTCCCTGCGTCAGGCCGTGTGCGTCATCGTCCACGACGAGCAGGCGGGCAGGGTCGTCGGCGTCCACTACGCCAACGACTCCTGGTCCACGGTTCCCGCCTGGACCGTCCCCGGCGGAAAGGCCGAGGAGGGCGAGCGCCTCGACGAGGCCGCCGCCCGCGAACTGCGCGAGGAGACCGGGCTCGTCGTCGACCCCGGGGAGCTGCGACTGGTCCACACCATCCAGGTCAAGGACGGGTGGGACGGCCAGGGACCCTTCCTGCTCTCGGCGTTCGCCGCGACGTCCTGGCGGGGCACACCGACGAACACCGAACCCACCAAGCACCTCGCCGTCCGCTGGGTCGACGCCAACGCCCTGCCCACCCCGATGTTCCCCACCTCGCACGCCGCCCTCACCGCCTACCTCGCCGGCGACGGGCGGGGGTTCTCCACCTACGGTTGGGGCGCCTCGGAGGACCTGCGCGCCCTGGTCGGGGCCTGAGATGGCCGGCCGCCACCGCCGCCCGCCCACCGGTGAGCAGGCGGCGCTGCCCGCCGACATCGACCTGCGGCTGCTCGCCATCACCCAGGGCCGCACCGTCGTCGACGAAGGCGTCACCACGTTCCCCGGCGCCGCGCACCCCTACGCCTACCGCACCCTGTACCGGCCCGACGGCAGAGTCGACCAGTTGCTGGAACGCCTGGCCCCCGGCCCGCTGCAGCCGCCCGGCCTGCCGCACGACATCCCGCCCGCCGACTGACCGGCGGGCAGAACGACGGGCCCGACTCACGGCTCACGGGTCACGGGTCACGGGTTCAGCCAGCCCGCCTGGGCGGCCCGTACACCTGCCTGGAATCGGCTGCGGGCGTCCAGACGCTCCATCAGTTCGGTGGCGGTGCGACGGGCGGTGCGGGGCGAGACGCCCAGCCGCTTGGCGATGGCATCGTCGGTGTGGCCCTCCGCGAGCAGCGCGACGGTCGCCCGTTCCTGGGCGGTGAGCCCGTGCTCGTCGAGGCGGGCGGCGGCGCCGAGCGGCTGCGCGCCCGCCCAGACGGTCTCGAACAGCGCGCACAGCGCGGTCAGGATCCCCTGGCCGGTCAGGACCACGGCGCCGGCGGCGGTGTCGTCGCTGAGGGTGGGGATGACGGCGGCGGCGCGGTCGACCACGATCATCCGGGTCGGCAGCGCGGACACGGTGCGGACCCGACCGCCCCGGTCGGTGAGCCAGGTGAGGTATTCGACGGTGTGCGGGCTGTTGCGGACGCTGTCCAGGTAGACGGTTCGCATCCGTACGCCCCGCCGCAGCAGATCGAGGTCGAGGGGCTTGGCCGCCTCGATGTTCTCGGGCCGCTGCCCGCCGTCGGGTGCGAAGGTCATGACCTCCTCCCGCACGTCCCGGGTGAGCGTGGCGAGCCGGTCGCGGATCTGGTCCAGGCCGATCAGCTGCTCGACGCCGGGGTGCCCGGCGCCCGGCCGCAGGTCGGCGAACTCGGCGATGAGCTGGGCGGCCGCGGCCCGGGAGGACTCGATGCGCAGCTGCTGGGCGGCGAGTTCGGCCTGCTGGCGGGCCATCAGGAGTTCCATTCCGACCTCGGGCGGGACGGCCCGCAGTTCGCCCGCGCGCTCCGCGGACGGGCGCAGCAGCGCCAGTTCGCTGAGCGTGTCCAGAGCCTGCCTGACCTGCTGCTCGGTCAGGTCGAGGCGCACCCCCAGGGCGACCACGCCCTCATGCGGGTGGACGAGCATCGCCCGGTAGACCGACTCCGAGACGCTGTCCAGCCCCAGTGCCGTCAGCATGTGTGTTCTCCCCCGTGATGAACCTGTGTTCGATACGTGCGCGATCATTCCACGGCCCGGCGGAGGACCGCCACCGGTCCCTCCTCCTCCGGGCCGGTTCCGGCCAGGGACTGAACCGTCCCGGATCGTCCCCTTCACCCCGATCCTCCGGAACGGCAGGCTCGGTGCATGTACCTCGTCCATGCCGCGCTGCGGCCTCTTTCCCCCGGTCTGCACCTACCGCCGGACGTCCGGGGGCTGCTGTGGGACGCGGTGCGGCCCACGGACCGGATCGAGCACCTGGTGGTGCACCGGGCGGCGCAGCCGCACCCGCTCCTGGGGGTGTTCGTGCTCACGGACTCCCTCCTCGACGCGGAGGAGCGGGTGGCGGCGTTCTGTCGACGGGCCGCGGCGGAGCCGGTGCTGGCGGGGTGGAGCCCGGCGCGGGCGGCGGCGCCACTGGTCGTGCCGTACTACGAGCGGCTGCTGTCCACGCCGGGCGGGCCGGGCGACGCCGGGGTGCCTGGCCGAAACGGTCCAGGGACGATTCCGTCCAGCGGAGAGCCCTTCCGGTAGCCCTGACCAGCGACGAAGCTGGTGATCGCCGGAAGGGGACACCACCTGGACGGCAGACCGGACACGGCGTCACCGCGGGACGCCGACACCGGGACCACCCGCTTCCGTCACGTTCGCACCCACAGAGGACACCGTCATGGTTCGCACCACCACCATCGCCAAGGCCGCCGCGGTCGCCGCTCTCGCCCTGGCCGCCCTGACCCCGGCCGCCGCGGCGGTGGCCGCCGACGCGAACGACACCGCCCGGCCGACGGGCAGCGTCGCCCGGGCCGCCGCGGACCCGAGCACCACCGCCCAGCCGGCCGGCACCGTCGTGGCCTACAACATGATCTGGGGCTGACCTCCCGCCCGGCCGCGGCATCCGCCGCCCGTTCCGCCGGGCCCGCCCCGATCTCTCCGCCCCACCCGATCCCTCCGCCTGACCCGCTCCTCCCGGCGCCCGTCGCCTCCCGCCCCGCCGCCCGCGGATGCCGTGCGAAGCAGCCTCGCCACAGTCTTGCCATGTCCATGCCTAAATCCGGGCCCATGCCCGCCCAGGGAGCGGGCCCGGACGACTCCGCCCAGGTCGTCGCGATCGGCGGCGACGGCGCCGCATACCACACCGTCCGTACGCCCGAAGGCAGTTGGAGCGACTTCGCCCCGATCACCGACAACGTCGGCAACTCGGTCCAGGTCGCCGACGTCTCGATCGCCGCTAACCGCGACGACTCCGCCCAGATCCTGGTCACCGGCCGCCGCTGACCCGCGCCCGACCCCGCCGCCCGTCCAGAGCCCCCCGGCACCCGCCGGGGGCTCTGCCCGTTCCCGGGGCCCGGCCGGACGACTCCCCCGCGCGGGCGTCAGGCTCTGGGCAATGTCGCGACACGCGCACCACGAGGCCGACGGTGCTACCCCCGGCCAGCAGAAGGTGCGTTGCCCGGTTTGGGCGAGCTATATGACGATACGTCAACTCTGCGTGCGAGTTGGCCCGCGATTCCCTCGATCGTGTTGCAACTGCTGCACCACTGTTGCGCGCTACGTCGGCGCAGTGCACTGGAAGATGCTCGCCGACAGCGTGAAGGATGCAAGTCACCGCGTCAGCCGCCCTGGTGGCCCATGAAGGTCCGGTAGCAGTACTCGCCGATCGGCAGGTGTGGCTGGGTGAACTCCTTTTCGACAGACGTGAGTTGAGCTTGCGTCACGCAAGACGGCTTATCGGCCAGGACCCGCTGCGAGGGCGAATACCGCAGATCGATCACAATCCGATACGCGCCCGAGGGCTTTCCTTCGGATCGTCTGATCGCTGGTCGATGTGTGTTGTTGACTGACGCGCAGTGGGCGCGGCCCGAGCCGCTGCCGCCGGAACGAACGCCCGAGCGAGGTCGGCGGTGGCGTGATCATCGGCAGGTTATCGACGCGATCGCATTCAAGTACCGCACCGGGACTGCGTGGACCGACCCGCCAGGACGGTTCGGATCCTGGAAGGGGGGTCTACAACTGGCTACGGACCTGGGCGCGCACGGGCGCCAGGCCGGTGTTCCGGCAATCACCCGCGGCGCCGACTGCCCGCCAGGATGAACCGCCGGACCCGGGTTCTACGTTCTCTCCGGTAGTGGTCAACAGGGATGAGACGTACGGAAAGTGGTGCGCATGACCCAGCTGGAGCAGAACTGCCCAACGGCCCTGCCGCTACTCGGGGGGCCGGTCACCGACACCGCCGCCGTGCTCGCCGCGGCCCGCGGCCTGCACGCCTGGGACCCGCGGCGGCCGGCGGTCGGACAGCTGCCGGAACACCTACTGGACCACGGCGACGACGCCCGGGCCAGGTCTCCGCACCAGGGCCGGAACCAGCTCGCACCGTTCGACGACTCGAACGTCATCCCCGTCCCGACGGCCCGCATCGAACGCCGCCAAGCCGTCACCGGCCTCATCAACGAGTGCCACCGGGCAAGCTGACCATCCGACAAACCCTCGGCTCACAGTCGGTGAAGCCATTGTGAAGCACTACGGGCCACTCGGCCTGGATGATCTTGCAGTGTTAGAATTTTCAGGTCGAAGCAACTCGCCACAGGCCCCAATGCACCCTCGTCAGATATGAACGGAGAGTGTCGTGCCGAAAACCCACACTACTCCGGCGAGAGAATTTTCGCCGACGTTATTATCAGTAGCTTTGACCGGTCCTCACGGCGTCGAATCGATTTGCCCTTCCTGGCCGGAAGCCCAGCTGATACGCGAACGCCACGAGATCCGTTCGAGCGATGACGTCCTTTTGTTCTACGGACCCGGCATACCCCGGGAAGTGAGGCGGTTCTCGATCGAGTCGGACGTCGAGCCGCCGCCTCTCTCGACTCCGGGCTCCGCTTACGGTCCCGGCCCAGCCGGGCCGTACAGAACGGACGAGTGCCATGGACAGTGACCGGAACGGCCGCGAAGTGTCCCAGCCGGTCGGCGACTGCGCTCTCAGCTCGGTCCAGGTCAGGATCCTGGAGGGCGTTGCGGCCGGCTTCTCCAGCGGGCGGCTTTCGAGAGAGTTATACCTCAGCTCGAAGACCATCGACTATCACGTCCGCGTCATGTCCGAAAAGCTGCAGGCGCCGAATCGTGTCGCGTTGGTTTCGAGGGCGTTCGTCCTCCAGATCCTGCGAACGGATTCATGGCCCCCGCGCATTGCGTATGAAGCTGTGGATTAATGCCCGGCGGTTCACGGTGGTCACGACTGCACCGGCTCGACGCCGCCAACCGGCACCTCGTGCCCACCATGATCTGGCGGGAGGTCCGCCGCGTGGCCACCGAGAGGGGAACTCGTCCTTGTGTGGCAAGGGCATTCCCGAATCGATGGTCCTCAGCGTTCCTCCCCTGAATGAACCGGCCAGGTGCCGGGGTCGTCGATGTCTGCTGACGCCGGTGCGGCGTCGAGGCCGGTCAGCAGCCCCACCACGACCCTGGTGATGTTCTGCGCGGTCAGCCCGCAGGCGGCGAGCACCTCGGCCCTGGTGCCGTGGCTGAGGAACCGCCTCGGGATGCCGAACTCGCGCAGCGGGGTGTGCACGTCCGCGTCCCGCAGCGCCTGCGCGATCGCGGAACCGACACCACCCGCGCGGCTGTTGTCCTCGACCGTGATCACGAGCCGGTGGCGGCGGGCCAGGTCGGCCAGCGCGGGGTTGACCGGGGTGACCCATCTCGGGTCCACCACCGTCACCCCGATGCCCTGTGCCCGCCCACCGTCGGCGACGGTGAGCGCGAGCCCGGCCAGCGCACCTACGGCGATGATCAGCACGTCCAGCCGGCCGAAACGGCGCAGCACGTCAATCCCGTTGAACGTGGCAGTGGCGGGCAGGTCCTCACCGGCGGGGCCTTTGGGGAACCGCAGCAGTGTCGGACCTTCGTGCCACGCCACCGCCTCGGCCAGCAGTTCGGCCAGCCTGGTGCCGTCGCGCGGCGCCGCGATCCGCAGCCCCGGCACCACCTGCAGCACCGACAGGTCCCACATGCCGTTGTGGCTCGGCCCGTCGTCGCCGGTCACCCCGGACCGGTCGAGGACGAACGTCACCGGGCGGCGGTGCAGCGCGACGTCCATGAGCAGTTGGTCGAGCGCGCGGTTGACGAACGTGGAGTAGATGGCCACCACCGGGTGCACACCGCCCATGGACAACCCGGCGGCCATCGTGACCGCGTGCTGCTCGGCGATGCCGACGTCGATCACCCGGTGCGGAAACCTGCGCTGCAGCGGCAGGAGCCCGGTCGGCTCGGTCATCGCGGCCGTGATCGCCACGAGGTCGTCGCGCTGCTCGGCCAGTTCGACCAGCTTCTCGCCGAACACCGACGTGAACGACGGGGGCGATGCCTTCAGTGCCTGCCCGGTGTACGGGTCCATCGGTTTGACGGCGTGGCCGAGATCGAGGTCGTTGGTCTCGGTGTGCCGGTATCCCTTGCCCTTGGCGGTGATCACGTGCACCACCACCGGCCGGCCCAGTGCGACCGCGCGGCGCAGGGAGTCCTGGACGGCGGGGAGGTCGTGACCGTCGACGGGGCCGAGGTAACCGAGCCCGAGTTGTTCGAACACGCCCGGCCCGCGCCCGGCGCGCAGGTCGGCCAGGTGCTCGGCCAGCCCGCCGACGGTCGGCGCGTAGGAGCGTTGGTTGTCGTTGAGCACGATGACGAGCGGCCGCTCCGGCCCGCCGGCGATGTTGTTGAGCGCCTCCCAGGCCATGCCGCCGGTCATCGCGCCGTCGCCGATGACCGCGACGGTCGCGCGGTCGCGTCGGCCGAGGTGGGCGTCCGCCCTGGCCAGCCCGTCCGCGTAGGACAGCGCGGTGGACGCGTGCGAGTTCTCCACCAGGTCGTGCTCGGACTCCTCCCGGCTCGGGTAGCCGGCGAGCCCGCCCGACTTGCGCAGCCGGTCGAACCCGTCCTGGCGGCCCGTGAGGATCTTGTGCACGTAGGACTGGTGCCCGGTGTCCCACAGCAGCCGGTCCCGCGGGGACTCGAACACCGTGTGCAACGCGATGGTCAGCTCGACCACACCCAGGTTGGGCCCGAGGTGTCCCCCGGTCGCGGAGACCCGCTCGATCAGGAACGCGCGGATCTCCCCGGCGAGGTCGCGCAGCTCCCCGGCGGTCAACTCACGCAGCCGCGCCGGGTCGCGCACGGTTTCCAGCAGCGCCATGTCGAACAATGCTCCTCACCGGGCGTGGTGGGCGGCCGCGGCCGCCCACTCGGTCAGTTCGGGCCGACTGCCCGGCGCGATGCCGGTTCGGCCGACGATCGGTCCCGACCGGTCACGGCGCGTCCGCCGCTCCGGTCAGCCGCGTGGGCGGGGAGAACACGATGTCCTCGGTCGCCACCCGTTCCACGGACGTGTCCGCGTACCCCAGTTCGGCGAGCCGGTCGAGCAGCTCGTCGACGAGGATCTCCGGCGCGCTCGCCCCGGCGCTCACGCCGACCGTGCTCACGCCGGCCAGCCAGGTGGGGTCGAAGTGCGTCACGTCCGGCACCAGTTCAGCCCTGCCGCCGAGCCTGCGCGCCACCTCGACCATCCGGATCGAGTTGCTGGAGTTGGTCGAACCGACCACCAGCACCAGGTCGCAGCGGTCCACGATGGCCCGGATGCCGTCCTGGCGGTTCTGGCTGGCGTAACAGATGTCGTCCGTGGCGGGCCCGCGCAGGTCGGTGAACCTGCGCTGGAGCACGGCGATGATGTCCCTGGTCTCGTCCACCGAGAGCGTGGTCTGGGTGAGGTAGGCGACTGCCGCGTCGGAGGGAAGGTCCAGTGCCTCCGCGTCGGCAACCGTCTCGACGATGATCGTCTGGTCGGGGGCGTGCCCGTAGGTGCCCTCGACCTCCTCGTGCTCCGCATGCCCGACCAGCAGCAACGTCCGCCCATCGCGGGCGAACCGGCGGGCCTCCTGGTGCACCTTGGCCACCAGGGGGCAGGTCGCGTCGAGCACGTCCAGCCCGCGTGCCTCCGCGTTCTGCCGCACCTGCGGGGAGACGCCGTGCGCGGAGAAGACACACACCGCGCCCTCCGGTACCTCCTGCTCGGAATCGACGAACCGGACTCCCCGGCGCTGGAACTCGCGCACCACGTAGTGGTTATGCACGATCTCCTTGCGGACGTAGATCGGCGCGCCGTGCTGTTCCAGCGCGAGGTCGATGATGGCTATCGCCCGGCGTACACCGGCACACAAACTCCGTGGCTCGGCCAGCAGGACCCGCTTACCGTCACTCATCCCACTCCGTTCCGTGCCATGACGTTTGCGTCGAAACGCCTGGCCTGCGTTGCCGAACAGGGCATCCACGCCGGTCGGTAGAAACCGGGTCATTCCGGGGAAGTCTTGTCTGCCGTTTGGTGCCGGCTTAATAGCCGGACTCGAAGCACGGCCTTGGGTGCCGCCCAGCAGCTACCAATCTGCACAGTACTCCAATCCAGTCCTCACACCGTCTCCGTTTGGGGTTTTTCCTAAAGCCGAAGCTGCGCACGCCGCGTCGTTGACACGAACAGGACTGTCCTCCAGGATGACATCCAATAGCCGCCGCTCAATTTTGGGCGACTCAGGATTCCGGATCGTGAGAGCGGCCCTGCATTTCGAACGAGGCGCTGCTCGTGCCGCAGGCCACGGAATCCGGTCCGGCGATCCTCGTTAAACCACGCATCCTCGCCAAAATTCATGACGAGCGCAGCGCAACGACCGAAGCAGGACATTCGCCAACGTCGCCGGCATCAGAGCCCTGGAGGAGTGACCGTGTCAAATCTGCTGGATGAACTTTCGAGTTCGCCTCAGGCAGCGCTGGAGCCTCAGGACGAGGTAAGAATCGTTGGCCAGTACTACGACGACAAAACAGCCAGGCTTGTCCGCAAATACGGGCCCGGCCCCAAAATTCACTACCACGTGGGTCACTACCCTTCGGCTGAAACCCCGCTGCATCCCGACGATGTGACGCCGGATGCCATTCGCCGCAGCATCCGGGACCACCAAGAGGGCCTGCTGCGGTACGCGGCCAAGATCTGGGGCGCCGAACACCGGCTGTCGGGGCGGATCCTGGACGTCGGCTGCGGCCTCGGCGGGGGCTCGCTCTTCTGGGCGCAGGAGTACGGCGCCGACGTCACGGCGGTCACCAATGCGCCGGAACACGCGCCGATCGTCAACAAGTTCGCGCGGGAATGCGGCGTGGACGAGCGGGTCCGGACCCTGGTCTGCGATGCGATGCATCTCCCCCTGGACGGCCCCTACGACGCGGCCGTGGCGATCGAGAGCAGCGGATACTTCAACCGTCCGCAGTGGTTCGAGCGTCTGGCGCAGGTGCTTCGTCCGGGCGCGAGTGTGTGCATCGAGGAAGTGTTCACTACACGCCCGCACGGGGCCGATGTGTGGGCCGAATACTTCTACACGAAGCCGACCACGGTGCTCGACTACGCGGAAGCCGCGCAGGCTGCGGGCTTCGAGCTGGTCGATGAGGTCGACGCCACGTCAGAGACCCTGCCGTTCTGGGAGGAGAGTGTCGCCTGGACGAAGGCGGTACTGGACACCGACAGCAGCCTCTCCGCAGTTGACCGCAGGAACCTGAGGATATCTCTGCTGGCGAACCAGGCGCTCTGCGCTGAATGGCAAGCAGGAGGCATGCAGCTGGGCTTCTTGCGCTTCGAGCGCAAGTAAGCGCGAAAAGTAGCAGACAGCCGGTTCGTTGACCCGGCAGCACTGGTTACCAGTGGTTTGTCAGTAGATCACGCAGGCGCTGGGCTGGGGTCGCCCAGCCCAGCGCAGCGGGTTTCCGCCGCTTTTCGCTGTGACTGCCGCCTTAGGCGTGTCTGACAATTCTCCTCGACGCGTTCCCCGGCTTGTGGCTCGCGGTCGACCCGCAGGATCTGCGGTGGCGTACCAACACGATCATTCGCGGGCTCACCGCCGGTACGGCTGAACCGCCGCCGACTTCCCGCCACCTTCACGACGATACGGAGTTCCTCATGACGCTCGGACAGTCTCCCGCTCACAGCGACGTCCGCAATGTGTACGACGGGTTCGGTCGGATCTACGGTTCCGTCTGGGGCCCCAATATCCACTACGGCTACTGGGAGAACGAGGCCGACGACAGCTCCGTCGAGGTGGCCACGGACCGCCTGACCGACCTGATGATCTCTGGTCTCGCCGCACAGGCCGGCCAGCGGGTCCTGGACATCGGCTGCGGCATCGGCTACCCCGCGCAGCGGCTCGTCCGCACGTGTGACGTGAACGTGGTGGGCATCTCCGTCAGCCACATCCAGGTGGAGGAGGCCACGGAACTCGCCGCCGAGGCCGGGCTCGCCGACCGGGCCACGTTCCAGTTCGCGGACGCGATGGACATGCCCTTCCCCGACGGCTCGTTCGACGCGGCCTGGGCGTTCGAGTCGATGTGGCACATGCCCGACCGGGCCCAGGTGCTCTCCGAGGCCGCCCGCGTGCTGCGCCCCGGCGGCCGCCTCGCCATCGCCGACGTCATCCAGCGCGACCCGGTCAGCCCTGAGGGACGCGTGGTCCTGGACCACATCTCCGAGAACTACGCGGTGCGCTCCCTGGGCACGGTGGACGAATACCGGGTGGCGTTGGCCGCCAACGGTTTCGTCGACGTGGAGATCCGTGACATCACCGACAACGTCATCCGTACCCTCGGGCTCATGGCCGACGCCTTCGACACCGTCCGCGACAAGCTCGCCGACCTGGTCGGCGAGGAGCACGCCGAGTCGCTCATCCACAACGTGCGCAGGTTCGGGGCCATCCCGGAGAGCGGCTACCTCTTCCTGACCGCGGTCCGCGCCTGACCGCGGGCGCCGTCCCCGGTTCTCGGCTCGGCGTCTCATGGCGCAAGGCCGGGGTCGAGGTACTTCCTGAGGCTTCCTGAACAGGGCCCTCCGGCGGTTGAGCGAGATGTCCGACATCTCGACTCGACGTCCGGAGGGCCTCGTCGTCTGTCCGTCCTGCATCACCGGACCTGCCGCACGGCCCATCAGCGGTCCGAGCGGTCCGAGCGGTCCGACAAGCCGAAACGGCCCGCCAGTTCAACTGGCGGGCCGTCATTCCGTGCTGGGGCTAGCCGGCATCCGGAACTGTGGAACCCAGGGTCCGCACCGCAGGGGTCGGCGTGTCGTCCAGATCCCCGACGGCCGCCCGGATGCCCGTCCTCACTGCCGTACCCGCAACTCGGTCAACGCCCGAAGCGGAAACACCGGCCGGTGATGCGGCGGCTGCCCTGGCGCCAGGGTCAGACCCGGCATCCTGGTGGCGATGGCCTCTACCGCGATCTCCAGTTCCGCGCGGGCGAATCCGGCTCCGAGGCAGAAATGGATGCCGTGCCCGAACGCGAGATGCGTGGCGGACCGGCTGTCCGGACTGAACGCGGCCGGACATGCGCGAGAGCGGCTGTCCCGGCCGGCCGCTCCGTACAGCAGAAGCAGCCGGCTCCCCGCGGCCAGGTGGACGCCACCGACCACTACGTCACGGACCGCGGTCCGGTACATGCCCGCCAGCGGGCTGTCGAACCGCAGCCCCTCCTCGACGAGGTCCCGTACGGCGATCGTCCCGTCGACGACCTCGGCCCAGCCGCCGGGTGACTGGAGCTGCTGGTAGAGGATCGTGCCGAGCGCCTCGGCACAGGTCATGTGCCCCGCGAAGATCAGGGTGGGGACCTGGACGGAGACCTCGTCAGCGGTGAGCGTGCGGCCCGCCTTGCCGTCGTGGAGCAGCTCACTGATCAGGTCGTCCTGCGGTGCGGCCAGCCGCTCCTGCACGAGTGAACGGGCGAACGCTCCGAAGTCCATCAGCCCGCGGGCGAATTCACGCAGCCGCTCGGGATCGGCGTTGCTCTGCGACATCATGAGCTCGATGCGCTGCTCGGACCACGTGCGGCAGCGGTCGTAGTAGTCCTCCGGGACCCCGAGGCGCCGGCAGATCACCTCAAGGGCGTACGGAACGGCGAACGCCGAGATGAAGTCGAACTCCGTCAGGACCGCGGCACGCTCGACGAGGTCGGTGGCGATCGCACGGATCGTGGGTTCGAACGCTCTGACCCTGGCCGGCGTGAACCCGGCGTTGAGCACTTCCCTGACCCTGGCGTGCTCGGGCGGGTCGAGTGAGCCGACGGCCACCGCATCAGCGCCGCGCCAGGTGCGGAACATCCGGCTCACGTCCTCGGGCAGTGCGGCCGCGGGACGAGGGTTGTGGTCACGCGCCGAGAAGCTCTGGTCGTCCCGCAGCACGGCAACCATGTCCTCGCGCCGGGTGACGCACCACGCGCCGAGCAAAGGGGCGTAGAACACCGGTTCCGTCTCTCCGATGTCGGCCAGAAATGAATACGGGTCGTCGCGATGTGCGCCGTACGGGTCGAACGACCTGACTTCATGCAATTGCTCAGAATCAACTGGCATAGCCATTCAGCCTCTCAAGCTTTCAGTGAACCATTCCCGGCGATGATCAGTGACGTCGTGTGATACTGCTCGGCCCGCCGGGGCGACCCAGGGTCGCAACGTCCGCCCGTCGCGGGCGAACCGGCGGGCCTCCTGGTGCACCTCGGCCACCAGGGGGCAGGTCGAGCACGTCCAGCGCGCGCCGTGCTGTTCCAGCGCGAGGTCGATGACGGCTATCGCCAGGCGTACACCGGCACAGAAACCGAGCCCTTCTCAGGAAGTCCTGTCTGCCGTTTGGTGCCGGCTTAATAGCCGGACTCGAATTACGGCCTCGGGTGCCGCCCAGCAGCTACCAATCTGCACAGTACTCCAATCCAGTCCCCGCACCGTCTCCGTTTGGGGTTTTTCCTAAAGTCGAAGCCGCCCACGCCGCGTCGTTGACACGACGGGAGAGGTCGTTCAGGATGACAGGCGGAACGATCACGCAAATTCCGGTGCATCACTCCGGGTCCGGATTTCGCGTAGCTGCGGCAGCCGCCTACGCATTGACCTGCAGTGAGATCGGGTGATCATGAGCTTTGCGCAATCATTTGTCCATCCAGCGCAGCGATTTCCCGTGGTGCAATTCGCGAACGCCGTGCGCGTAGGCTCTGACCACGAATTGGGAAGGCGCGCGACCGAAGGAGAATCCCGATCAGCGCACTCGACACCTCGTCGACCGGGCTCCAAGCCTTCCTGTCGCCGAAGATGGTGCAATCCACGGTACTGCCCGTGATGCGGCAGCAGACTTCCGCACTGCAGCCGGTCCTGGCCCGGATCTGCTCCTACCACCTCGGCTTCATCGACGAACACGGTGACCCCAGCGGTGCGGAGGGCGGCAAGCTGACCCGCGCCGCCCTCATGCTGGCGGCGGCCGATGGCGTCGGCCTACGGCCGGAGGACGTGCGGTGCCAGGCGGCAGCACTGGAGTTGCTGCACAACTCGACCCTGATCCACGACGACATCATCGACGCGGACGAACTGCGTCGCGGCCGCCCGGCCGCGTGGAAGGTGTTCGGCACCAGTCTGGCCATCCTGGCCGGGGACGCGTTGCAGGCTCTCGGGCTGCAGCTGGTCGTCGCCGACCCCGGCCCCGGCCGTGCGGAGATCTCCAACCTGTTCACCGAAGCCCTCGGTCTGGTTCTCGCGGGCCAGGCTCGCGAGCTCACCGTCCGGCTGGGTCCGGGCACCGGCATCGCGGAGTACGACCGGATCGTGGAGGAGAAGACGTCCGCGCTGCTGGAGTGCGCGCTGGTGACGCCCGCATTGCGGGCGGGCAGACCGGAGCACGTCCTGACGGCCCTGCGCAGCGCAGGCCGGCATCTGGGCCTGGCTTTTCAGATCCTCAACGACGTCGAGGACATCTGGGGCGACCCCGCCGTGACCGGCAAGCCCGTCCGGAGCGACATCCTGCGGCGCAACCCTTCTTTCCCCGTGCTGGCGGCCCTGTCCACCGACAGCCCGGCCGGCGAACGACTGCGCCGGCTGTGGCACGCCGACGGCAGCACGGCAGCGGACCTCCAGGAGATGGCCGACCTCGTCGAGGAATCCGGCAGCCGGCACGCGGCCGAGCAGCTGTCCCGCAGCCATCTGGACTCGGCTCTGGAGCACCTCGGACGAGCCGAGCTGTCCCCGGCCGCGTCCGCCGAACTGACCGCCTTGTTCGACCGCATCGTCAATCGCACGCCATGACGTACATCGTGATCATCCTCGACAAGGTGGTCCGAACCTCGATTCCGGCGGAGGCCGTCAGTGAGTACCCCAGCTCAATTGCCTTTCGAGCAGACGAATGTGCTGCAACTCGCGCCAGGACTGCGCACCCTCCGATCCCAGGGCGCGGTCCATCGGGTTCGTACTGCCGAGGACGTCGAGGCGTGGCTGGTCACCGGTCATGCCCAGGTGGCGCAGCTGCTCGACGATGACCGGCTCAGCCGCTCCAATCCCGATCCGGAGGCCGCGGCCAAGGACAGCGGGTCGGCGTTCCTCGCCGGCCTGCTGGGCGACTTCGCCACCGACCACGCTCGGTTGCGTGCGCTACTGGAGCCGCACTTCTCGCCCGAGCGGATGCTGGCGCTGCGGCCCCACGTCGAAGAACTGACCGGGCGGCTCCTGGACGAACTGGCCGGGCAGCAGTCACCGGTGGACCTGCGCCAGCTGTTGGCGCTGCCGCTGCCGCTTCAGGTGATGTGCCAGTGGTTGGGCGTACCCCGGGAGGACAAGGACCGGTTCGGCAGCTGGATCCAGGACGCCGCCAACGTCGGCGACCCGGTCAGGTCCCAGCAGGGACTGGGCGCGTTGTTCGGCTACTGCAGGCAACTCGTCGCGGACAAACGGCGGAATCCCGGCGATGACGTGGTCTCCCGGATCTGCGCGACCGAGGGGATCAGCGACAGCGAGGTCCTCGGGCTGACGGCGTTGTTGCTGTTCGGTGGCTATGAGACCACGGTGGCCCGGATCGGCACCTGCGTGACGCTGCTGCTGGCCAACCCCGAGCAGTGGCAGGCGTTGCTGGACGACCCGGGCCTCGTCCCCGGCGCGGTCGAGGAAACCCTGCGGATGTCGATGCCGAACCCGCACAACGGCGGCATGCCCCGTTATGCGCTGACGGACTTCGAGATCGACGGAGTCACCATCCGGGCCGGCGACTTCGTGCTGCTGAACATCATCGCGGCCAACCACGACGAGACGGCCTTCGCCGACCCCGGCCGGATCGATGTCGCTCGCAACACCGCGGACAGCCTCGTGTTCGGGCGCGGCGCCTACTCCTGCGTCGGCGCGACGCTGGCCCGGATGCAGCTGCAGGTGTTGCTCACCCAGCTCGTCGCGCGATTCCCCGCCATGCGTCTGGCTGTCGGTGTAGAGGAGCTGGGGCTGCGCCACGACACGCTGATCGGCGGGTTGGTCCAGCTTCCGGTGACCTGGTGATTGGATCCTGATGCTGCACAAGATATCTACCGGCGTAGTCACGAAGAGCCCGGATTCAGTCCGCGCATATCTCCTGTTGATGCGACTGGACCGGCCTACGGGGTACGTGCTGTACCTGCTTCCAGGGCTGTGGGCCGTCGTCCTCGCCTCCGGGCGACGACCGGACCTGCAGGCGGTGGTGCTCGTCGCTGTCGCGGCGGTGCTGGTGCGCGGCGCGGCCTGCGCGGTCAACGACGTGGTCGACAGGGACGTCGACGCCCGGGTCGCCCGCACCGTGTCGCGTCCTGTCGCGTCGGGGACGATCAGCGTCGGGAACGCACTCCTGTTCGCCGCCGCACAGGCCGTGGCCGCGCTGCTGGTCCTGGCGGTGGCGAACGTGGGGACGGCCCTGGTCGTCGGGGCCTCGTACCCGTTGATCGTCGCGTACCCCTTCATGAAGCGCATCTTCTTCTGGCCCTCGGCGTTCCTGGCGCTGGTGATGAGCGTCTACGTGCTGATCGGCTGGACGGCGGTGACCGGGAGCGCCGACTACCCGCTCGCGGTGTACGGCCTGTACGCCGGCGGGGCCTTCTGGACCCTGATTCACGACACGATCTACTCCCATCAGGACAAGGAGTACGACCGGAACATCGGTGTCAGGTCTTCCGCCCTGCTGTTCGGCAAGGCCACCAAGGCATGGCTGGCGATCTTCGTCGTGCTCAGCGTCGGCGGCGTGCTGTGGGCCGGTTCCCAGACACCGATGGGGTGGGCGTTCTACCTGATCGTCGTGCTCGCGGGAATCTTCTTGTCCTATCTGGTCGTACATGTGGACCTGGATGATCCGCAATCGTGCTGGGCCGCCTTCGTCGCCAACACGTACTTCGGCTGGATCGTTCTCGTGGCCGCGGTCGCCGGGCAGTTCACATGAAGGATGAGCTACGTATGACGGATTCGATGTGGCAGGGCAGTGGCGTCGACCTGGACGCCTACCTGACCCGCGTGGGCTACCAGGGCGACGTGGCTGCGGACCTCTCCACACTGCGGGGTCTGCACGCCGCCCACGTCGACGCGATCGCCTTCGACAACCTCGACGCGGTGCTCGGGCGGCCGACGGTGCCGTTGGACCTGGACAGCGTCCAGGAGAAGATCGTGCGACAGGGCCGCGGCGGCTGGTGCCTGGAACAGGTCGTCCTGATGGCGGCGGTGCTGGACCGGATCGGCTTCACGTTCTCGGCGTTCGCGGGCAGGACCCGGATCCGCACCGGGAACACGTTCGGTCCGGCACTCCACGTAGCCCTGTGCGTGCAACTCGACGACGAACGCTGGATCTTCGACGTGGGTTTCGGCGCATACGGGCCGCACGTCCCCATCCGCCTCGCCGAGAACTCGCGGCTGGACGGCGACTGGCCCTTCGACGTGGTGCGGGAACCGAGCGGTGAACACGTGCTGCGGTTCCTTCGACCTGAGGGTCCCGCAGAGCTCTACGGCTTCACCACCGACGCGCGCTATCCGTCGGACTTCGAGCTCCTCAACCATTTCTGCCTGACCCACCCGCGCTCGCCGTTCAACCACCGGATGGTCCTCCAGCGCACGCAGCCCGACGTGAGGCACCTCCTCGTCGGCAGCACTCTCACGGAGATACGTCCCGCAGAGCCGGCGACCTTCCGGGAACTCGACAGGGACGAGACGCTCTCCGCTCCCGAGGAGATCTTCGGGATCACCTTGGAACCGGGCGACGTCCAAACGCTCCGGAAGATCTTGGACGGCCCGTGATGCGTACCCTGCTGCTGGACAACTACGACTCGTACACCTTCAACCTGTACCAGTTGATCGCCGAGATCAACGGCCAGGAGCCCGTCGTCATGGTCAACGACGATCCGACGTTGTCCAGCCTGCGGCTGGAGGACTTCGACAACATCGTCGTCTCGCCCGGCCCTGGACGGCCGCAGAGCCCGCGCGACGTCGGCCTCCTCGGCGACCTGCTGCGTCGCGCCACGCTGCCCGTGCTGGGCGTCTGCCTCGGCCATCAGATGATCGCGCACCTGGCCGGAGCGTCGGTGGTCGCCGCGCCCGAACCCAGACACGGGCAGCTCGCCAAGGTCTCCCACGAGGGAGATCCGCTGTTCGCCGGCATTCCGCGGGAATTCGTCGCGGTTCGCTACCACTCGCTGTGTGTGCAGGAGCCCCTGCCCGAGGAGCTCATCGCCACCGCGCGGGCGGACGACGGTGTACTCATGGCGCTGCGTCACCGCGATCTGCCGCAGTGGGGCGTGCAGTTCCACCCCGAGTCGATAGCTTCCCAGTACGGGCGTGAGATCCTGCGGAACTTCGCCGATCTGACCCGCCGGACGCAGCACAGGCGACGGCCCTCCGTCACCGACACCGGAACGGACACCGACACCGGCACCAGCACCGGCACCAGCACCGGCACCGGCACCGCACTGGCCGGCGAGACGCCCGGCGCGGTCGAGGAACTGGGAATCATCAGCACGGCCGTGCCGACCGCCGCCGATTCCGAGGCCATCTTTCTGAAGCTCTTCGACAACACCCCGTACTGCTTCTGGCTGGACAGCAGCCGGGTGGAGGAGGGCCTGTCCCGGTTCTCGTTCCTCGGCGACACGTCAGGTCCGCTCAGCGAGGTCCTGACCTACCGCACCGGCAGCGGGACGGTGGAAGTGCGCGACGCGAACGGCGTCGGCATCGTCACCGGCAGCGTGTTCGACGTCCTCGAACAGCGGCTGCGCGACCGGCGCATCCCCGACTCGGACCTGCCGTTCGACCTGACCGGCGGCTACGTCGGCTACTTCGGCTACGAACTCAAGGCCGAATGCGGGGCCACGGCCGGCCACACCGCCGAAACGCCGGACGCCGTCTGGATGTTCGCCGACCGCGTCATCGCGGTCGACCACCAGGAGGGACTGACCTACCTGGTGGCCGTCCACGACGAGAGGACCCGGCGTGACGCGCAGGAGTGGGTGGAACGGACGTCCGCGCTCCTGACGGGCCTGAACCCGGCCGATGTCGAGCCGCCGCGCGAACCCGCCGCCGGCCCGCCGCCGAATGCCGAGGAGTACCTCGGCCGTGGCCGGAGCCAGTACCTGGCGGACATCACAGAGTGCCAGCGGCAGCTGAACCGGGGCGAGAGCTACGAGATCTGCCTGACCGACAAGTTGCACATGCCGTTCCATGACGACGACACGTCCTTCTACCGGCGGCTGCGCCGGGCGAACCCGGCACCGTACGCCGCGCTCCTGCGCCTGGGCGACGTCACGGTCTTCAGCTCCTCGCCGGAGCGGTTCCTGCGCATCGAGAGGGACCGCACGGTCACCAGCAAGCCGATCAAGGGCACGGCCCCACGCGACGCCGACCCGGTGCGCGACGCCGAACTGGCCGCCGTCCTCGCCTCCAGCGCCAAGACTCAGGCCGAGAACCTGATGATCGTCGACCTGTTGCGCAACGACCTGGGCCGGGTGTGCGAGGTGGGCAGCATCGAGGTCGACCCGTACCTGGCCGTCGAGAGCTACGAGACCGTGCACCAACTGGTCTCCACCGTTCGCGGACGGCTCAGTGACGGGGTCAGCGCGATGGACTGCGCCCGGCAGTGCTTCCCGGGCGGGTCGATGACCGGAGCGCCGAAGCTGCGCACCATGGAGATCATCGACCGCTTGGAGACGGAGGCCCGGGGTGTCTACTCCGGCGCCCTCGGCTACTTCGGCCTCTCCGGCGGCACGGAACTGAACATCGTGATCCGCACGGCGGTCCGTGTCGGTGACCGGTTGACCATCGGAGCCGGCGGGGCGATAGTGCTCGACTCCGACCCGCACGAGGAATACGAGGAGATGCTGCTCAAGGCGGCGGCGTCGCTCCGCGCCTGGCGTGCGCCGGCACTGTCGGACGTGGGCGGCCCCCGACGATGAACACGGCGAAGAGCACGGCCACCGAACGGACGAACCGGTTCCTGCGGGCGGTCGCCGAGTCGCCGCCCGCGCAAGGCCGATGGTCTCCTCGCGTCGAACTCGTGGAGACCGGGTCGGGACGCCTCACTGATTCCTGCGGTGAACCCTTGAAGGAGGTTTCCCGATGACCTCGGCACGTGAAGAGCCCACGTTCGAGCGCGACTTGCTGGTGCAGCTGACGCGCCGCTGGGGGAAGCGAGTGGCCGTCAAGAAGGACGAGCTCGACCTCGACGGTCACTTCGACGCGGCGATGCCGGACTTCCCCGAACGCCTCGTCCCGGTGCTGGGACTGCCGGGTGCCGACCGGCTCGACCAGGACGCTCGCGAGCGCATCCTGTCCGCGGCGTGGATCTCCTACAACGCCAAGACCGCGGCCATCGAGGACGAGATCATCCTGCCGGCCTGCCGGTTGATGCTCCAGGAACGGATCCCCGTCCGCCACAACGACGTCGCCGTCGACGCGCTGCACCAGACGATCATCGATGAGCACTACCACATCCTGATGTGCCACAACGCCGTCGGCGTGACCCGCAGGCGGCGCGACCTGGCGGACCTGCGGTTCGCGCCGGGCGTCTGGTCGGTCGTCCGGGAGCTGAGAGCCACCCGCGCCGGGCTGTCCGGGTTCGACCGCGACATCGTCGACATCGCGTTCTCCCTGGCCGCCGAGACGACGATCAACGGGTTCCTCTCCGCACTCGCCACCGCCCAGGAGATCCAGCCGATGAACCGGATCACCACCGATCTGCACCGGCGGGACGAGAGCGGACACGCGGTGGTGTTCCGTGAGTTGTGCGGCTCGCTCTACCGGAACCTGGACGGCGCACTGCAGCGGACGTTCCGCGAAGCGCTCGTCGCCGGGCTGACCGCGTTCCGCTCCGCGGACCTGGACCCCTGGGTGACCGTGGCGGCCCAGGGCGGCTTCGAGATCGACACCGATCAGCTGAGCGAGTGGGCCGCCTCCCGTCCCGTGCCCGCGCGGGACACCGGACCGTTGCAGCTGCTGCTCGACGACCTGGGCATCGGCCACGATCTCGTCGAGATGGTCCAGCCATGACCGCCCCGCACCGTTGAGCCGTGAGAAGCGGACGGAGATCATGTTGACCCGCACCGGCGAAGCCGCCGCGCACTGGCGCACACGTGTCGCCCATCAGCGGCCGGAGTGGCCCAGCCCGGCTGAACTCGGCGACGTGGTGGATCGGCTGGCAGCCGTGCCCCCGTTGGTCACGCCGCAGGAGTGCGACACGCTCACCGCACGACTCGCCCAGGCGGCAGAGGGCAAAGCGTTCCTGCTGCAGGGTGGCGACTGCGCCGAACGCTTCGACCGCCTCTCCACGCAGGCGATTCACGGCAAACTACGCCTCCTGCAGCAGATGGCCGTGCTCCTGGCGTACGCGTCGGCGGTGCCGGTGGTCACGGTGGGCCGGATGGCCGGGCAGTACGCGAAGCCCCGATCCCGGCCGACCGAGACCGTCGACGGGCGCACGCTGCCGGTCTACCGGGGCGACGCGGTGAACGGCGTCGGCTTCAGCCAGGCCGAACGACGGCCGGACCCGTCCCGGCTGCTTCGGATGTACGACGCTTCGCGCTACACCCTGGACGCCATGCGCGCATTCGCCCGTGTCGGCACCGATCCACGCCAACTGCACGAGGAGAACCAGGACTTCGTCGCACGCTCGGCTGCCGGTGAACGCTACGGCGAACTCGCCGGTCGAATCGGCCGGGCACTGTCCTCCAAGGACGCGCGCGGCGGCGATCCGTCGCGCACCACAGAGTTGTTCGCCAGCCACGAGGGACTGCTGCTCGACTACGAGGCCGCGCTGACCCGTTACGAGCCGCGGTCCGGCCGAAGGTACGCGGGCAGCGGCCACATGCTGTGGATCGGCGACCGCACCAGACAGCTCGACGGCGCCCACGTCGCCTACTTCGCGACCATCGACAACCCGATCGCCGTGAAGCTCGGCCCTGCCACCACGCCCGAACAGGCGCTGGCCCTGATCGACCGCCTCGACCCCGACCGGCGGCCGGGCCGGCTGACGTTCATCGTGCGCATGGGCGCACACCGCGTGCGGCACCTGCTGCCGGAACTCGTGGAGAAGGTCACGGCTTCCGGCGCGCCGGTGGTGTGGGTGTGCGATCCGATGCACGGCAACACCTTCGAGGCGCCCAGCGGGCACAAGACCAGGCGGTTCGACGACATCCTCGCCGAGGTCGCCGGCTTCTTCGAGGTGCACCGGGCGCTCGGCACCCACGCCGGCGGCCTGCACGTGGAGCTGACCGGCGAGGACGTGACCGAGTGCGTCGGCGGCGGCGCAGATCTGGGTTTCGACGACCTGCACCGCAGGTACGAGTCGGCGTGCGACCCGCGCCTCAACGGAGGCCAGGCGCTCGACCTGGCCTTCCTGGTAGCCGAGATGTTCAACCCGGGAGCACCCGGCGTCGTGGCACCGGAGGCACCGGAGACACCGGAGGCAGCCGTGAACGCCGCGGCCCAGGGCGCAGGTCACGGCGACTCTCCGCCTGGTTCGCCGCGTGAAACCGGCAACGTCTTCGAGTGCCCACCCTCTCGCGATCATGTAGTCCTACACCGATCAATCAACGGGTCGGCGGAATGGAGTTCCGATGCCTTCGAAGGAGAATTACGCCCGCCGGGTGCTTGAGGCGCTGTCGTCCGATCCTGACCGGATCGCCCTGTGGCGGGAAGGCGAGGAGTTCACCGCAGGCCGGTTCTCCAAGGCCGTTCTCACCGCGGCGGAAATCCTGCGGCGGCACTTCGCGGAACACCGAGCTCCGATTGCGGAAGGCAAGGGTCCGGTGGTGGCGGTGCTAACCGTCACCAACACCCCGGCGACCGTCATCTTCCGCTACGCGGCCAACCTCGCCGGGGCCACCCTGGTCCACCTGCACTCCACGAACGCGGTGGATCCCACCGATCAGCTGGCCGCCGCCGCCCGGCAGGAGATGCTCAGCAGGACCGGGGCGACCTTCCTCGCCATCGACGAGGAGAACCTCGACGCGGCCCGCGAGCTGTGCGACCGGCTGCCTGAGCCACCGCGTCTCGCCGCTCTCGGCCCCCTCGGTCCCGATGTCCTGGACCTCTCGTCGGGCGACCCGTACGCCTTCGACCTCGACGCCGTCGAGGCCGACCCCGAACAACCGGCCGTGGTGATCTGCACCAGCGGTACCAGCGGCAGCCCCAAGGCCGTCACAATGCCGTACCGCGTCCGCAGCCTCTACCTACAGGTGGGCCCCCGGGTGGGCTTCCAGTCCCCGGAACCCATCGTGTACCTGTCGACCCTTCCGGTGAGCAGCTCCAGCGGTACCGTCGTCGACCTCGCGCTCGCCTCCGGCGGAACGGTCGTCCTGCACGACGGGTTCGAGGCGGGCGAAGTGCTGCGGGCCGTGGAACAGCACCGCATCTCCACGCTGGCGATCACCCCGCCGCAGCTGTACATGCTGGTCGACCACCCCGACATCGCCACCACCGACCGGTCGAGCATCAGGAACATCACCTACGTCGGCTCCCCCGCAGCTCCCACCCGCCTGGCCGAGGCGGTCGAGGTGTTCGGCCCGGTGCTGACCCAGATCTACGGAACCACGGAGACCAGCCCCATCAGCATCCTGACCCCGCCGGACCACTCCGACCCGGCGCTCCGCCTGACCGTCGGGCGTCCGACCGCGGAGGTACGCATCCGCGGCCTGGCCGACGACCGTGACGTCCCACCCGGCGAGATCGGTGAGGTGTGCGTACGGAGCCCGTCCACCATGCTCGGCTACTGGGGCGAACCGGAGCTGACCGCCGTGACCATCCGCGACGGCTGGGTGCACACCGGCGACCTCGGTTCCCTCGACGAGAGCGGCTTTCTGCGCCTGCACGGCCGGATGGGCGAGGTGATGAAGACCAACGGCATCAAGGTCCGTCCCACAGATGTGGAGAACGCGCTGCTGACCCATCAGGAGGTCGCCCAGGCCGCGGTGTACTGCGTGGTCGACGACGACCGCGTGGAGCACATCCACGCCGCCGTCGTGCTGCGGCCGGGCAGCACCGCCGACTCCGGGACGCTGATCGGTCACGTCGCCGCCGAGCTGTCCCCGAGTCACGTACCGGCCGTGGTGACGTTCTACGACGCACTGCCCCTCACCGGTGCCGGCAAGCCGGACAAGCCGACGCTGGTCGCACTGGCCGGCACTCTCGCCGATAAGCCGTTGTCCTAATCGAGTCCCAGGCCGGATCCACCTTCCCGAATTCCGTTCGATCGACAGCCTCGTGATCGATATGACGGCGGCTTCTTCAGAGAGCGAGTGACACAATGACCGCACACCTGGATTTCTTCACTCATGAAATGAAGGAATTCGCCGACCACAGCCGTCAGTTCCTGGAGATCGGTCGGCGTGCCGGACGGTACCCGAGTGCCACTGCCCGGGAGGGGCAGGCAGGCGCCGAGCTGGAGATCAGCGTCTGGTGCAGCAACGACTACCTCGGCATGGGGCAGAACCCGGCCGTGCTGGCCGCCATGAAGGAGGCCGTCGACGCGTTCGGCGCCGGCTCCGGCGGCTCCCGCAACATCGGTGGCACCAACTACTACCACGTCCTGCTGGAGCAGGAGCTCGCCGCGCTGCACGGCAAGGAGGCGGCGCTGCTGTTCAGTTCGGGCTACACCGCCAACGACGCCGCGCTGTCGGTGCTGGCGGGCCGGATGCCCGGCACCGTGGTCTACTCGGACCAGCTGAACCACGCATCGATCATCGACGGGCTGCGGCACAGCGGTTGCGAGAAGCGGATCTTCCGGCACAACGACGTCGCGCACCTCGAGGAGCTGATCCGCGCCGACGGTGACCGCCCGAAGCTGATCGTCCTGGAGTCGGTGTACTCGATGTCCGGTGACATCGCGCCGCTCGCCGAGATAGCCGCCGTCGCCGAGAAGTACGGCGCCACCACGTACATCGACGAGGTGCACGCGGTCGGCATGTACGGCCCGCGCGGTGCCGGGATCGCCGCCCGGGAGGGCATCGCCGACGAATTCACCGTCGTGATGGGCACCCTGGCGAAGGGCTTCGGCACCGCCGGCGGCTACATCGCCGGGCCCGCCGCGATGGTGGACGCGGTGCGCAGCTTCGCCCGCGGCTTCATCTTCACCACCTCGCTGCCGCCGGCCATCGCCGCCGGCGCGCTCGCGGCGGTCCACCACCTCGTCGCCTCCGACGAGGAGCGCGAGCGGCTGCGGAACAACGCGCAGCTGCTGCACCGGCTGCTCGACGAGCAGCGCATCCCGTTCGTCTCGCCGATGTCGCACATCGTCTCGGCGTTCGTCGGCGAGGACGCCACCTGCCGTAAGGCGTCGACGCTGCTGCTGGACCGGTACGGCATCTATGTGCAATCCATCAACGCCCCCAGCGTGCGGGAGGGCGAGGAGATTCTGCGCGTCGCGCCGTCCGCGACGCACACCACGGCCGATGTCGAGAGGTTCGCGAAGGCGCTGGACGCCATCTGGCAGGAGCTCGACATCCCGCGTACCCAGGCGTGAGGCGGGGACGGCGGTCGGGGGCCCTGGCGCGCCCGGCCGCCTTCGTCGCTGCTTTCGACCGCAATCGATCAGCGGAGGTTCGGTGACTCTCTCCTTGGCAGCCGTTCTCGCCGAGTCGGCGGTACGACGTCCGGACCACCCGGCGATCGAGTTCGCCGGAGCTCGCCTGACGTACCGTGAACTATGGTTCCGTGCCCGGCAGTACGCCGCGGTGTTGGACGAACGGGGCACTCGCCCCGGTGACCGGGTGGCGCTGCTGCTGCCGAACGGCCTGGAGTTCCCGGCGGCCTACTTCGCCGTGCTGGCGCTCGGCGCGGTCGTGGTGCCGATGCACGCACTGCTCAAGGCGACCGAGATCGAGTACGTGCTGCGCGACAGCGGGGCCCACGTGCTGATCTGCGCCGGGTCGTTGCTCGCCGAGGGGCGCAAGGGCGCGGCTGTCGCGGAGGTGCCGCTGCTCGCGGTGCGGGCCGACGCGGAGTGCGAAGCGCCGCGGCTGGACGTGCTCGCCGAGCACGCCGAACCGATCGCCGCCCACCGGCCGTGCGCGCCCGGCGACCTCGCGGTGATCCTCTACACCTCCGGCACCACGGGTCGGCCCAAGGGCGCGATGCTGACCCAGCTGAGCATCACCATGAACGTCACCGTCGGGATGCTCTCCCCGTTCGACTTCCGGGCCGAGGACGTGCTGTTCGGTTGCCTGCCGCTGTTCCACACCTTCGGGCAGATCTGCGGCATGCTGACCTGCTTCCGGGCGGGCGCCACCATGGTGCTGACGGACCGCTTCGACGCCGCGGGCGCGCTCGACCTCATGGTCGCGCACAGGTGCACGGTGTTCATGGGCGTCCCGACGATGTACCTGGCGCTGCTCGACGCGGCCGCCGCCACCCCGCTCCGCCCGCCCCTGGACCGCGCGTTCTCCGGCGGCTCGGCGCTGCCGGTCAAGGTGCTGGAGGAGTTCCAGGCCACCTTCGGCTGCACGATCTACGAGGGGTACGGGCTGACCGAGACCTCACCGGTGGTCGCGTACAACCAGCGGGCCTGGCCGTGCAAGCCGGGCACCGTGGGCCGCCCGATCTGGGGCGTCGAGGTGGAGATCGCCAGGGCCGACCTGGAGGGCCGGATCGAGCTGCTGCGGGCGGGCGAGGTCGGCGAGATCGTCATCCGGGGCCACAATGTGATGGTCGGCTACCTGGGCCGGCCCGAGGCGACCGCCGAGGTGCTGGTGGACGGCTGGTTCCGCTCGGGCGACCTCGGGGTGAAGGACGCGGACGGCTATCTGTCGATCATCGACCGCAAGAAGGACCTGGTGCTTCGCGGCGGGTACAACGTGTACCCGCGCGAGCTCGAGGAGATGCTGGTGCACCACCCGGCGATCGCGCAGGTCGCGGTCATCGGCGTCCCGCACGAGCGGCACGGCGAGGAGGTGTGCGCGGTGGTGATCCCGCGCGCGGACCGGACGCCGGACGAGGCGCTCGGCGCGGAGATCGTCGCCTGGAGCCGGGAACGGATGGCCGCGTACAAGTACCCGCGCCTGGTGGAGTTCGTCGACGCGTTCCCGCTCGGCCCCAGCGGCAAGGTGCTCAAGCGGGAGTTGGCACAGTGGTTCGGCGCCGAGCGCCGAATTCGACCGCCAGCGGCCCGCGGTACCTGTCAAGGCGATCAAGGCAGGTGATGTTGCGCCTGATTCCGGGTCTGAAATTCCTGCATCCAGCGGACCACCGGGCTGGGCCGGTTTTTCCGGGACACGCCGCCTGGCAGTGGGACGACGTCCCCGGCCACGGCCTCATCGGTCCCGGTAACTCACCGAAGTCACCCTTCAAGGTGCCCCGCTTCATCCCGGACGACGAGCTCCACCGGCTGATGCCGGCCGTCGAGCGGATCGCCTGCCCCTTCCAGCGCGCCGCCCTGCTGGTCGCCCGCTGGCCCGGCGCCCGCCGGGACGAGATCCGCCGTCCACCCCCTCCGCGCCCCCGGAGCGGACGACCTCGGCCAGCCTCTCGAAGATCCCACCGCCACACCGGAAGAGCGAGACGTGACCCTCGGGGAGGTCCGCTGTAACTCAGCCGGTCGTGGCAGCTGTCCGCGCGTTGCCCCCGGCTGACAGTTTTCGTATGTGCCGTGAGGCGATGAGCGGCACGCTCACACCGATCAGATTGCAGTACGCCACCGCTTCGTAGAAGCCTTCCGCGCTGCCGGCGGCGTGTGCCGCCGCGGTGCTGACCGCGACGATCAGGCCGAAGTAGACGGTGTTGAGCACGATGGCCCGGAAGCCGCCGCCGGTCTCCTCCATGACGGTCAGCGAGGTGAGCACGGGGCCCTGGACGGCGTAGGTGAGCGCCACGGCGCCCAGGTAGCTGCCGGCGGCCGCGGCCACCCCGGCGTTGCCACCGATCAGCCGCGCCAGTGGGTCGTGCACCAGCCACACCAGCACCGCGATCGCCGTGTAGGTCATGACGGTGACCTCGATGCCGCCGCGCATCAACGCACGCATACGCTGCCAATCGCCTTTCCCGCGTTGCTGGTTGATGGTGATCGCGATGGCCGTGCCCAGGACCGTTCCCGGCAGCAGTACGACGTTCTGCAGGGTGGACGCGACCGTGAACCCGGCCACGGCGTCCTGCCCGTAGTTCCCGAGGACGCCGATGACCGCGAGGTTGTACGCGGAGATCAGGAGGAGCGACAGGGCGATGGGCACGCCGATGCGGCGCAGGTCGGTGAAGACTTCGCGCCGCCAGATCAGGACGGCCGGCGGATGCCACAGCTCGGTGCGGCGCAGCAGCACCAGGCCCATGGTCAGGTCGGTCAGAGCCGCGGTCGCCTCGGCGACGGGCACCGCCGCGATCCCGGCGTCGGTGCCGAGCCCGAGGCCGGCCACGAGGCCGATCCGTACGCTCGCCGTACAGACGACCAGGAGGGTGGCGTGCCGCACGTACCCGTAGCCGCGCAGGCTGGAGGCGCAGAGCTCCGACCCGACGGCCAGCAGACCGGCGGCACTGGTCCAACGCAGGAAGGAGACGAACGTGTCCCGCTGCTCGGCGTCCACATGGATGAGACCGGTCAGCAGGGGAGCCGCGATCGCGAGGACCAGGTACAGGGCCGCGCCGAACCCGAGCCAGACCCTGGCCAGGCTGGCGGCGTTCGCCATGACGTCCCGGGGACGCCCGGCCCCCTTGCTGATGGCGGCGGCGACCTGGTTGGAGACCGCAAAGCCTACGGTCACGGCGATGACGACGAGGCTGACAGGTTGATACAGGGAGCGAATGTAGATGGCGTCGCCCCCCATGTGCCCCAGAATGGCGACGATGCCGAGCTGGACGGCGAAATTGAGGGACTCGGCGACAAGAAGCGGAACGGCGAGGCCCGATATGGTGCGCCACACGTCCCTTCGTTCATGCGTGGTCAGGGATAACATACGGGCCTCCGGGAGCGGGACGGCTGGGTGTGAAGGGGGAGGAGTCGCGGGACGCTATCGACATTCACCGACGAATGTCCACAGGAGGCCGGCCGGTTCAGGCCGCTGCCGTGTCGAACCGGCACACGCTCAACTGGCTTCCGGCGAGGGCTGGCCCGGGGTACTGCTCTTCACCGTGGAGACCGCGGTCTTCGCGGGCGGCACCTTCGCCTTTAGGCGTGCAGCTTGTGGACCGTCACGCGGTCGTTCGCCCAGGCGCGCCAGAACCCGTCGTCACGCGGCAGTGCGTCCAGGGCCGACAGACCGTCACCCAGTGCCCGCACCATGCGTTCGGCGAACCCGGCACGGCCGGTGTCGGCCCCGGACCGGCGCAGGTGCTCGCTCTCGGCCTGGTCCACCCGACCGTCATGGAGGGTCCCGGGACGGTGCCGGCCCGACGACGACGTAGAGTGGCGCGCGGCTCCGTTCCGGGGCCGCCGGGAGGACGGAGCGGGGGGCTCGACGGGCATGAAGAAAGCAGCCAGGACGGAGTGGTGGGAGGGCCTGCCGGCCGGGATCCGCGACGAGATCGACGGATACGTCCTCCAGGGCTCCCTGCTCGGGGCGACGCGGGTCATCGTCGCCGTCGGCCTCGTCCCCCACGGCATCGGGGTCGGCACCGCTCAGCTGATCGCCCATGACCGCTACCTGCACTACGGGGACCGGGTCGCCCGCGCGCCGGAGAGCCCCCTCGACCTGGAGTCGCTGGCCTGTCGGGCCGCCGGGTGCACCGGTCGCGTCGTGGCGATCGAGGCGGTCTGGGACGGTGACACCGTCCACGACTGGTTCGTTCGGCTGCTGGCCATCACCGCCGACCCCGTGGGAGAGGCCCCGATCGCCACCGTCCACCGGTCGACGGCCGAGCGGTACCTCGGCGAGGACGAGGACTGCGCCCCGCGCCACTCCGCCGCGGTGGCCGCCGAGCGGGCCGGCCGCGCCCTCGCCGCCCACCTCGCGGTCCCCTTCCACTTCGCCAGCCCGGACACCCCCGACGACGAGGCCCCGCGCTGGCGGTCCTGAAGAACGGGCGGGGGCCGGCCGGAGCGGGCGCCCCCCGCCCGGGACCTCTCCGCTAGGGCCTAATCCGGTAGCGCTCCGCGAGGTCGCCGTAGCCGCCCGCCGTCCAGATCGTCCGGCGGAAGTCCGTGAGGCTCAGCGCCCCGGTGTCCTGGCCGGCGGCGGGCGGGAAGTACGCGGTGCCGCAGCGGTCGCAGTACCAGGCCTGGTTCCACAGGCGTTCGGCCCGGGGCCGGCCCGTCAGCCGTCGGCGCCTAGTGACGAACAGCGTGACCGCACCCGCCACCAGGCCGAGGAGGAGGGCCATGAGCAGGAACGACACCACCAGCACGGTCGGCGTGCCGCCCGCGTCGGCGAGCGGGGCCGCCGCCTGGGTGGCCGCGGGGCCGGGCCCGGCGCCCGCGACGATCTCGTCGTAGCTGGTGGGGAGGCTGTTCGGGAACTCCGAGTGACCGGACGTCCACCAGGACGGCGGTGAGAAGTCGGGCTTGTGCTCACCGGCGGCGCCGCGCTCCCCCATGCCTACGCTGAAGGTCACGATGGTCGCGACCAGCGCCGGGAAGGCCAGCGCCAGCAGTGTCACGAACGCCGTGGTGACGGTCGGTGGCGCGGGCGCCAGGGCCTTGCCGAGCGCCGAGACCTCCTCACGGGTCTCGGTGCGGCCGTCGCTGCCGGAGCCTCGGACGGTGACGCTGCGCCGTTCGGCCAGCGCGACCGCCGGTACGCCGCGGATCCGGTCGGTGAGCGCGCAGCTCGGGCAGGGTGTCAGGGAGCCGTGCGGCGGTGGTGGTGCGGGCACGGCGTCATTGATCGACATGTGTGGAAATCCCCCCAGTGGTGCGGCGGTCGGGCGACCGTTCGCATCCGGTGGGACGCTGGCGCCCGGCGTCCGGTTGCGGCCCGCTCGACTACAGCTACAACTACGGCTACGGCTTCGCCTTGCCGGCGACGAACTCGTCCCAGGTGGCGACGGTGTCGGCCGGGGGCGCCGTGATGGCCGGGACGGCGCCGAAGTCGGAGTACTCCTCGACGACTTGGTCCTGGCCCTTGCTGCCGGTGGTGACCTGCTGCGACTTCAGGACGAGGTCGTCCTTGCCGACCCACATGTCGAGGTCCGCGGAGGTCTCGCCCCGTCGCTTCGCCAACTTGACGTAGTAGTCGCGTACATCGTCCTTGATGGCGGGCCCGGTGTATTGGGCCAGTTCCTCGAAGACCACCGTGCCGCGGTAGTGGTCGGCCGGTCGGCCGCCCACCTGCTCCTCACCGACCCAGGCGGTGGAGCCGGTCGCGGCGAGCGAACCGGCGACCTCGTCGACGAAGCCCGCCGCCCGAGGCCTGCCGTGGTCTGAGCCCCCGCTCAGGTCCGTGCGGTACCAGCTCTTGCCCGGGACGTGATCCGACTTCGTGTAGATCGTGTTGCCCACGGAGATCATGTGGTTGAAGCCGCTGAGATTGTCGTCGGTCTTCTCCCCCCACGACTGGATGTCCGAGGCGTTCGGCTCCTGCTGGAAGAACATCTCGGAGCGGTCGGATCCGCCCGTTCCGGTCTGGACCGTCTTGTACGAGGCCTGTTCCGCGGTCTTCCTGGCCGCGGCGACCAGGACGGTCGAAGCGTCGGTCCGCTGCTTCGCCTTAGCCGCCGTCGTGCTCTCGACCGGGCTCGCACCGCTGCTGCTGTGGGACTGCCCCCCGCCACAGCCTGCCAGGGCCACTGTGAGCGCCGCCCCCGCAGCCGCCGCCGCGATGCCCCTCTTCCTCACCCGCACAGCTTTGATTCCTTCTCAGTTGTTTCGCGAATTACACGACGATCATAATTGTTCGCCCACGTCGAACCGCCACAGGTTTTCCCCGCCTGACGACGACCCGCTCAGGCCAGCCCGTTCTGCCAGGCGCGGGCGGCGACCTCGACGCGGTTGCGGGCGCCGAGCTTGCGCTGGCTGTTGGCGAGGTGGGTCTTCACCGTCGAGAGGGTCACATGAAGGGCGGTGGCGACCTCGTCGTTGGTGAGGCCCTTCGCGACCATCGCGACCACGTCCTGTTCGCGCGGGGTGAGCGGTTCGAAGGGAAGGGGCGCCGCGGGCCGGGTCGGCAGTCCGGCCATGTGCCGCAGGAGGCGGACGGTGACGGACGGGGAGATCAGCGAGTCGCCGACGGCGGCGGCGCGGACGGCCTCGATGAGCAGGGCGGGCGAGCAGTCCTTGAGGACGAATCCGCACGCACCGTTGGTCAGCGCGCCGTGGACGTACTCGTCCAGGTCGAAGGTCGTGGCGATGACCACCTTGAGCGGCTGTGCGACGTCGGGGCCCGCGAGCAGGCGGGTGGCTTCGAGTCCGTCCGTGCCCGGCATCCGGATGTCGAGCAGGCACACGTCGGGGCGGAGCCTGCGGGCCTCGGCGACCGCGGCCGTGCCGTCCGCGGCCTCGGCGACGACCTCGATGTCGGGCTGCGAGTCGAGGATCATCCGGTACGCGGCGCGCAGGGTGGACTGGTCGTCGGCGAGGAGCACGCGGATGGTCATGCCGGTCATCCTGCCAGGCGCGCCGAAGGGCTCACCGGGGGCCGATCGGGCACACCGCCGCGGCCGAGCGGGATGTCCGCGGTGACCTGCCAGCCGCCGATCGGCCCGGGCCCCGCGGTGAGTCGTCCACCGAGTGCGTGGACGCGTTCGTGCACCCCGAGGAGGCCGAAGCCGCCGCGCCGGTCCTCCGACGGGGTGGCCGGGGTCTGGGTGGCCGGGGTCTGGGCGGCCGGACGCGGGGCGGCATCGTCCTGGACGCAGACGGTGAGCACGCCGGGGTCGTCGGCGGACAGGCGCACGTCGACGGTCACGGCACCGGCCCGGTCGGCGTGCTTGCGGACGTTGGTGAGCGCCTCCCGCACGAGGTGGTGGACGGTGGCGGCGACATGGTCCGCCGGGGGCTCCGCTTCGAGCCGGGGGTCGATGGTGAGTCCGACGGCGGGGCCGGCCGCGCCGAGGGAGCGGAGGGAGTCGGCCAGGGCGTGGAGTCCCTGCAGACCCCCGGGGGCGTGGAGCGGGGGCCGGCGATCCGGCCGGCGCAGCAGGTCGACCATGGCCCGCATGGAGCCGGTGGCCTGCGCTGCGGCGTCCTCGATGTTCGCCAGGGCCTGGTCCAGCACCTCCGGCGTCGGGGGTTGCCCGGCAGCGGTGATGAAGCGCACCGCTTTCACCTGCGCGGTGATCGCCGTGACGTGGTGCCCGACGAAGTCGTGCAACTCACGGGCGAACTCCAGGCGTTGGTCGTTCAGGCGGGCGTTCTTCTGCTGTTCCCGGGTGCTGTCGAGCAGACGCAGGTACAGGCCGAGGACGGCCACCACGGGTGCGGCGAGCAGCAGGACCGGGCCGAGGTAGCCGGCCACGCGGGTCAGCTCGGACCCGGGCAACCGCAGCAGCAGAAGCGGTGCCGCGAGCCAGGCCGCGGCGGCCAGCGGGAGCATGCGGGTGGGCGGGCCGTACCGGACGGCGCGGGTGACGAGGAGCAGCAGCAGGCACAGCTCGACGATGCCGAAGGTGTGCTCGGGGCGGTGCCGCAGCTGCGCCGTCGCGAGCGAGAGGGCGGCGGAGGCCGTCACCGCGGCGCCCCCGATGCGCAGCAGGCGGCCGGGCGGCGCGAGCAGGGCGGCGAGGCACAGCAGTCCGGCGACGGTCGTGGCGGCGGCGGTCGGCGGGAAGCCGGTGTCGAACGCCTCGGCGACGATCACGGCCACGGCGAGGACGACGGCACCGACGGTGGCACCGAGGGCCGGTCCGCTGCGGGCGGAGGCCCACGAGGCGAGATCGGCGCGCGTCGGGAGGGGGATCATGACGGCCAACCGTACGCGGCCACGGGGGCACGGCACCTCCACCGTTCGGCCGAGGCGGACGCCGTGGTGGTCGGCCGGACGGCTGTTACGGGCGGGTGGTCGGCGCGGACAGGATCGGTGACGTCGATCCGCCGCCCGCCGTCCGCCGTCCACCACCCGGGGGTCCCGCCCAGCCATGCCCCGCACACCCACGACCCGCGTACCCACGACCCGCGTACCCATGGTCCGCACCGCTTGGCGCACCGTCCGCGCCCACAAGTCCCGCATGGCGCTGACCACGCTGGCCGTCGCGGTCGGCGTCGCCTTCGTGACGGGGATCCTGCTGGTCACCGCCACCGTGTCCGACGCCCTCACCGGGGCCTCTCGGCAGACGTACGCGCACACCGACGTCATCGTCCGCCCGGACGTCAGGGGCGCTGGGAGCGCCGGGAGCGCCGGTGCGGCGGCCGGCCTGGGCGAGGCCGAACTGCGGCGGGTCGAGGGCCTGCCCGAGACGGGCCGGGTCATCGCGGCCGTCTCCGGGTACACGGCGCTCGGCTGCCCGGACGGGCGCTCCGCCGACCGCGGCGGCCCGGCCGTCGGGAGCGGGTACGACGGGAGCGGATACGACGGGCCGGACCCGCGGTACGCGTTCACCTCCGGCCGTCCGCCCACCGGCAGCGGCGAGGTAGCCGTCGACGGGGCGAGCGCCGAGCGCTGCGGCTACCAGGTGGGGGACACCGCCCGGATCTCGGTGGACGGCCCCGGCCTCACCGTACGCATCAGCGGCGTCTTCACCACCCGGGCCGAGCCCGCCGTCACCGGGGGCGGCAGCGTCGTGCTGTTCGACACCGCGACGGCCCAGCAGCACTTCACCGGCCCCGGCCGCTTCACCGAGTTCCAGCTCAAGGCCGCACCCGGCGTCAGCCCGGAACGGCTGCGCCGGGCGGCGGAGCAGGCCGCCCCGGGCGGCACCGTCCTGACGGCGGACCAACTCGCCCACGACCTGGCGCTGCACGCCGAGAACCAGGTCGCCTCGCTGCGCACCACGCTGCTGTCGTTCGCCGCCGTCGCGCTGTTCGTCTCCTGCTTCCTGATCGCGAACACCTTCGGCCTGCTCGTGACCCAACGGACCCGCGAGGTCGGCCTGTTGCGGACCGTCGGGGCCTCCCGCCGACAGGTCGGGCGGCTGGTGCTGGCCGAGGCGTTCCTGGTCGGGCTGGCCGGCTCGCTGCCGGGCGTCGCGGCGGGCGTCGGTGTCGGTGAACTCCTGCGCCCGGTCGCCGGCAACCTGGGCAAGGGCGGTCCGCTGCCGACCGGGCAGGCGCTCGGCCTGCCCGCGTACGCGCTGCTCGTCCCCCTGGTCGTCGGGGTGCTGACCACGATGGCCGCCGCCTGGCTGCCGGCCCGACGGGCCGCGCGGATCGCGCCGCTGGCCGCGCTGCGCGACGCGCAGGCCCCTGCGCCGGAGGGAGTCGGCAGGCGCCGCGTGCTGACCGGAGTGGTGCTGGCCGGGGCCGGTGCGGCCGTCCTGCTGGCCGGGGCGGGGAGCGAGCGCATCCAGGAGGGCGCGCCCACGCTGGCGCTGGGCGCCGTGGCGACCGCCTGCGGCCTGCTCGCGCTGATGCCGACGCTGGTCGGGCCGGTGCTGGCGGTGGCCCGACCGCTCCTCGCCCACGCGGGGATCGGCGCACGGCTCGCGGAGCGCAACAGCGCCCGGAACCCGCGCCGGGTCAGTGCCCCGGCCGCGTCGCTGGTCGTCGGCGTGAGCCTGGTGACCGCCCTCACCGTCGTCGCCGCCGGCGGCCTCGCGGCGGCGGACGCGGCGGGCGCGCACGTGCTCACGGCGGACTACGTGGTATCGATGCGGAACCTCGACGCCCAATCCGCCACGGTGGAACGGGCGTTGGCGGCCAGCCCCGAGGTCACCGCGGTCGCGGCACTGCGGGACGTGGAGCTGACGGTCGACGGGGCACCGGAGTTCGGCCTCGCGCTGCCGCCGGGCACCGTCCGGGACATGCTGCGGCTGCGCATCCGCGCCGGAGCCGCCGAGGTGGGCGCGGGACGGGTGCTGGTGCCGACCGGTGCCGGCCTGACGGTCGGCAGTACCGTGCACGCGCGCCTGGCCGGCGGTCGGGCCGCCGAGCTGACGGTGGCGGGGGTGTACGAGCCCAACGCCCTGGTGAGCGGCTTCCTGGTCGACGCCGCCGTCCTTCCTGGCGACGCTTCGGCGGGCGCCGGCACCGTCCGAAGCGTGCTCGTCGGCACCCGGGACCGCCCGAGCGCCGAACTGCGCCGCACCCTCGCCCACGCCCTGGGTGACAGCCCCGCCCTGCGCATCGACAGCAGCGACGACCTCGCCCGCGCCGCCGCCGACGACACCGACCGCATGCTCGACCTGCTCTACGCCCTGCTCGGCCTCTCCATCGGCGTCGCGCTCCTGGGCATCCTCAACACCCTGGCCCTGTCCGTCACCGAACGCCGCCGCGAGATCGGCATGCTGCGGGCGATCGGCCTGACCCGGGCGGGCGTGCGCGCCATGGTGCGCGCCGAGGCGCTCGTCATCGCCGTGATCGGCGGCGCCCTCGGCCTGGCCCTCGGCCTCCTCGTCGGCTGGGCGAGCGGCCAACCCATCGCCCGCCACACGCCCGGCTTCCGCCACAGCGTGCCCGTGCTGCGGCTCACCGTCCTGCTGGCCGCAGCGGCAGGAGCGGGCCTGCTGGCCTCCCTGTGGCCGGCCCGCCGGGCGGCCCGGACACCGGTCCTGGCGGCCATCGGGACGGAGTGACCCCGCTACTGCCGGGCCCGCCCGTCAAGTTCATCGAGTCCGTCAAGTTCATCGAGTCCGTCAAGTTCACCGTCACGTTCACCGACACATTCACCGACAGGAAAGCCTGCACCCCGCATGTCCAGAAGAGCACCCCGCACCCCCCTCCCCGCACGCCCGCTCCCCATGGAGACAGTCGGCGGAACCTACCGGCCCATCACGGAGATCGGCACCCCGGTCCTGCACCATCACAGCGCCGACGTCACCGAGTTCGGCACCGAGCGCCTCGCCCGGTTGCTCGCGGACATGTTCTTCACCATGCACGCGGCCAACGGCGTCGGCCTGGCCGCCAACCAGATAGGCCTCGACCTTCGCCTGTTCGTCTACGACTGCCCCGGTGACGACGGCACCCGTCACATCGGCCACGTCCTCAACCCCGAAGTCCGGCTCACCGGTACGGAGGAGATCACCCAGCCCGAGGGCTGCCTGTCCGTCCCCGGCGCCGTCCGGCACGTCACCCGGGCGGCGAACGCGACGGTGCGCGGCCAGGACTGGCAGGGGCGCCCCGTCACCGTCCACGGCACCGGCCTGTTCGCCCGCTGCCTCCAGCACGAGACGGACCACACGAACGGCACGCTCTACGTCGACCGCCTCACCCCCGAGGACCGCGCCGAGGCCCTGCGCCAGATGGACGCCGACCGCGCCACCGTCCTCGCCCAACGGGCAACCAGGGCAAGGCTCTTGGCCAGGCAGGCCGGCGCGGACCAGTGAACCGGCCCCATCACACCGAAAGGCACACCGAGCACATGCGCCGCCTCCGGCGAACCCCCGCCCTGCTGCTGGCCGACCTGGTGACGGCCGCCGCCGTGACCCTCCCCGTGCTGTGGTCGTACGGCTGGAACCGGCTACGGAAGCCGCCCCTGCCGCCGCTGGGCAGGATCGCACCCCCGGACCGCCGGACCAGCACCCGGACCGGCCGACCGTGACCTGAGCAGGCCGCCACCCGGGCACCACCGGGTGGCGGCCGGGCCCGGCCGGTGGACGGTCCCGGATGCGGTGCTCCGCGCTACCGGGGCCCGCGGCCGAGGGCCGGGGTGCGCGGCCGTAGGCGCTCTCCCTGCGGCCCGAACATGATCAGGTACTCGACCGGTCCGCCCGGGCCGGCGTTCGCGACTCCGTGGGCGGTGCGGGTGTCGAACTCGGCCACCTCCCCGGCGCTCAGGACGAGGTCCTGCTCGCCGAGCGCCAGCCACAGGCGCCCGTAGAGGACGCACAGCCATTCGTACCCGTCGTGGGAGACCTGCCGCGGCCGGGTCGGCGGCGCGTCGACGGCGGGCAGGACGTGCTTGTGGGCGTGCAGGCCCCCCACGTACCGGGTCAACGGCAGCACCACCTTGTCGCTGCCGGGACGCGGCGGCATCGGGACGCGCGGTTCGGGCGCGGCGGGTGCGGGTGCGGGCCCGGTGCCGGCCAGCTCGTCCAGGGAGGTGCCGTACGTCTTCGCCAGTTGCAGCAGCACCTCCAGGGTCGGCCGGCGCCGACCGGTCTCGATCCGCGACAGCGTGCTCAGCGAGATGCCGGTCGCGCGGCTGACACCGGTGAGCGTGGCGCCGCGCTGCTCGCGCGCGGTCCGCAGCCGAGGGCCCATGGCCGCCAGTGTGTCGGCTGTGCTGTCGTCCGTCGTGTCGTCGTCCGTCATGCCGTTGTCCGTCGTGCCGTCGTCCGTCACCATCGCCCCGCTCCCTCCGAACGTGCCGCCTCCACCACCCCGTCCTGGGAGTTTGCCACGATGGCAAGGGTGCTCGCGTCGGGCGGCCGCCGCGCCGGAAGATCGGTGGGTAGCCACGGCCGCCCGTGAACCGAGGAGTAGCGATGCACCAGTCCACCCCGTCCACCGACCTGCGCCACCGCACCGTCGAGGCACCCGCCGGGCGCCTGCACCTGGTGGAGCAGGGCACCGGGCCGCTGGTCCTGCTCGTCCACGGCTTCCCCGAGTCCTGGTACTCCTGGCGCCACCAGCTCCCCGCCCTCGCGGCGGCGGGGTACCGGGCCGTGGCGCTCGACGTGCGAGGCTACGGCCGCTCCTCCAAGCCGGCCGCGACGGACGCCTACCGGATGCTCGACCTGGTGGCGGACAACGTCGCCCTGGTGCACGCCCTGGGCGAGGAGCAGGCGGTGGTCGTCGGCCATGACTGGGGTTCCAACATCGCCGCCGCCTCCGCCCTGCTCCACCCCGAGGTGTTCCGTGCCGTCGCCCTGCTGAGCGTCCCCTACGCGCCGCCCGGCGGCCCCCGCCCCAGCGACGTCTTCGCGCAGATGGGCGGCGACCAGGAGTTCTACGTCTCGTACTTCCAGGAGCCCGGCCGGGCCGAAGCGGAGATCGAGCCCGACGTCCGGGGCTGGCTCGCGGGCTTCTACGCCGCCCTGTCCGCCGACACCATGCCCGGCCGGGACGAGCCCGACCCCCACTTCGCGGCCCGTTCCGGCGGCCGGCTGCGCGACCGCTTCCCCGGCGGCCGGCTGCCCAGCTGGCTGACCGAGGACGACCTCGACGTCTACGCCGGGGAGTTCGAGCGCACGGGTCTGACCGGGGCCCTCAACCGCTACCGCAGCATGGACCGCGACTGGGAGGACCTCGCCCCGTACGGCGGCGCTCCGATCAAGCAGCCGTCCCTGTTCATCGGCGGCACCCTGGACGCCTCCACCACCTGGATGTCCGACGCCATCGACGCCTTCCCCGCCACCCTCCCCGGCCTGACCGCCGCCCACCTCCTGGAGGGCTGCGGCCACTGGGTCCAGCAGGAACGCGCCGAGGAGACCAACCGGCTGTTGACCGGCTGGCTGAACACCCTCGCGGGCTGAGCCACCGGGCGGAACCGGACGGCGTCGTGCGGACGGTGCCGGAGTCCGGCCGGCGGATGCGCCGGGGGCCGTTTGGGGCGTCGCGGACGGGATATGCGTCGTGATGCGGGGGTTGTTCGCCGGGGAGTGGTCCCGGGTGGGCGGCTCCGTCGCCGTCGAGCGGGTGTCGAGGGCATGCCACGTCGGTCCCGTGCGCCGCGTCCGGAGCTGGACGCGGGCGGGCCGGGCGCGGTCGGCACGCCGCGGAGAGGAGTCATCGTGGCAGGTTCCAACCGGACCGACGCCGGGCCCGTACTCCCCCCGAAGCCACCGCCGTCGCCACCGGCACCCGCGTCGGCGCCCGGCGCGATCGCCGATCCCGGCGCCCTGGGCCTGGCGGCCTTCGCGATGACCACCTTCGTCCTGAGCTGGTTCAACGCCGGCCTGGTCAACGAGTCGGTGGCCGCAGTGGTGCTGCCGCTGGCACTGTTCTACGGCGGCATCGTGCAGCTGCTCGCCGGGATGTGGGAGTTCCGGCGCGGCAATACCTTCGCCGCCACCGCGTTCGCCTCGTACGGCGCCTTCTGGCTGGCCTACTGGGGCTTCGTGCGGGCCGTGGTCCCGCACCTGCTCCACTCCCCCCAGCTCTACCAGGCGACCGGCCTGTTCCTGCTCGCCTGGACGATCTTCACCGCGTACATGATGATCGCGGCCACGCGCACGACCGGGGCGGTCCTGGCCGTGTTCGTCACCCTCACCCTGACCTTCCTGCTCCTGACCGTCGGCGCGTTCGCCCAGTCGGACACCTGGACCAAGGTCGGCGGCTGGGCGGGACTGGTGACGGCCGTGGTCGCCTGGTACGCGTCGTTCGCCGCCGTCACCAACAGCACCTTCCGACGGACGGTCCTGCCGGTGTGGCCGCTCAGCCCTCCGGCGGGCCGTGACGGACCCGCCGGACCCACCGGACCCGTGGCTCCCGGCCTCGGGGAAGGCGCGCAGGACGAGGGGCTCCCGGGGCCTACCTGAGAAACAGTGCCGGACAACCAGAAACCACCTGAATCGCCACCGGCCCGCGCGCCGGGGCGGTCAGCCGAAGTGGCGGACGAAGACCTGCGACTTGCCGTTGGCGTCGCCGGGCACGATGCCGCCGGCCGAGGACTGGAAGACCACGTCCCGTCCGTCGGCGTTGAACGCCGGCTGGTCGCAGCTGTAGCTGCAGCCGGCGGAGACCGCTCGTCCGGTGGCCAGTTGGTGCTGGGTGATCCGCACGTCCCTGATCCACTTCACCGGATAGGCGGCGTACTGCCCGTCACCGCTGATCGTTCTCCTCTGCTCCGCCATCCGGGAGCCAGCACAATGCAGTCCCAACTACGGTGCGGGAAGCGGGGTTTCGGTCATCCGGGACGGTCCGGCCGGCTGCCCCGGCCGCGATCCTCGCCCACCCGTGCATCCGGACCGGGACCAAAACCTCGCAAACCGCACCGATCCCCCCAGGAGAGCGGTACGTTGACACCGCCGACCATGAGGAGAAGCGCCGACGTGACCACCGACAAGACCGCCCTCGCCAACGCCGTGAAGGCGATCGCCGCCGCCGCACACGCCGACGACCTGGCCGGGCTCTACCGGGCCGTGATGCCGCCGGCCGGCACGGACACGCCCCCCGCCGAGGTCACCGCCTGGTTCGGGACGCTCCTCGTCCACCTGGCGCTCACCGCCTCGGCCGCCTCGAAACTGGAACAGGGCTCCTCCCGCGAGACCGTGTCACAGTGGATCGGGCAGACCCTGGGGCCGGCGCCCACCCCGGCACTGCTGCGCGCCCAGGACCCCGGCCGCATCGACCACACCGAAGCGGTCAACGCCGCGGCGAACTACGCCCGTTACCACGAGTACACCGTCGACCTCGTCCGGATCGGCCTCACCGACCCGAACCAGGACCCCGACGCCCGCGGCGTCGACGCCCACTGCGCGGTGACCAACGACAAGGACGCCCGGATCACCGTGATGGCCATGCTCGGCCGCCTCGCCGACGACCCCGCCAGGCAGGGCTGACACCGCCGCGCGACCACCCCCGGGCACCGCGCCGAGGCCGCAGCCAGCCCCGGCCCAAGCCCCAGTCCCAGTCCCGGCCCAAGCGCCGCTGGTTCGGATGCTCCTGACCGGGGCCCTTCGTCAGAGCCGGATCACGATCTTGCCGCGCGTGTGTCCGCGTTCGGCGTGCAGGTGGGCGTCGGCGATCCGGTCCAGGGGGTAGGCCTGTTCGACATAGGGGGCGTAGCGGCCCTGCCGGCCCAGGTCGGCGGCCTCGGCGAGCAGCGTGGAGTCGTTCTCCGCGTCGACCACATGGGTCCCGAGGCGCTCCCCCCGCGCGTGGTCGGCGACCGTCGCGACGCGGGTCGGGTCGCCCGTGATCGCGACCAGGTCGTCCAGGGAGCCGGAGGCCGCGGTGTCGAGCGCGAGGTCGACGCCGTACGGGGCGAGGACCGACAGGCGCCGGGCGAGGCCGGGGCCGTAGGTGGTGGGGATGGCGCCGAGCGAGGTGAGGAACCCGTGGTTGCGTTCGCCGCCCGTCCCGATCACGGTGGCGCCCCGGGCCACGGCGATCTCGACCGCCGCGCCGCCCACCCCTCCGGCGGCGCCCTCGACGAGCAGGGTGCGCCCCCCGAGGGGGCCGAGTGCGTTCAGGCCGCGCATCGCCGTCACCGACGCGAGGCCGGCGCCTGCGGCCTGCTCGTCGGTCCACTCGTCGGGCGCGAGGGCCCAGGCCGAGAGGACTGCCAGCTCGGCGGTCGCGCCGGTGACACCGCCCAGCCCGAAGACCCGGTCGCCGATGCTCACCCCTCGCACCCCGTCGCCGATCTCGTCGACGAGACCGGCGGCGTCCCGTCCGGGGACGGCGGGCAGCTCCACGGGGATCAGCTGCCGCAGGGCTCCGGCGCGCAGCTTCCAGTCGATGGGGTTGACGCCGGCCGCCGCGACGCGGACCCGGATCTCACCCGGTCCGGGGTGGGGATCGGGAGCCTGCTCGATCACCAGGTTCTCCGCTGCGCCGTAGGCGTGGAAGCGGGCTGCGCGCATGGTGTTCCGTCCTTCCGGTGGGGGCCGAGGGGTCGCCGGTGGTCGGAATACCCTCCGCCGGTTCGACGCTCCGGAAGGTATCCGGAGGGTCGGTCACCAACTGGATACCGATGGACATGCCGAGGCCCGCGACAGGAGCACTGCGATGACCCAACGTCCGCCGCTGCCAACGGACTTGTTCGACGAACTGTGTCCGTCCGCGCTGCTGCCCTTCCGCTTCGGCGACAAGTGGGCGCCCATGGTGCTGCGTTGCCTGGAGGGCGGCCCGCGCAGGTTCTCCGAACTGCGCGTACCACTGGGCCGGATCAGCCCGAAGGCGCTCACCCAGTCGCTCCGCGGGCTGGAGCGGGACGGGTTCGTGTCCCGCACGGTGCACGCCGACCCGAAGCTGCGGGTCGAGTACGCGCTGACACCGCTGGGCCGCAGCCTGCTGGAACCGCTGGCGGCCGCATGCCGCTGGGCGACCGAACACTGGGACGAACTGATCGACGCCCGCGAGGGTCCGAGCTGAAAGGAAGGGTGCTGCGCCGGGGCCGGTGCCGACAGGTGCCGAGCTTGACCACCCGGCCCCTCCCCCGATCGCGGAGGAGGGGCCTTTTGTGTTTCCGGCCGACCTCAGAACCTGTTGGCCAGTCGGGCGCCGACGCGGTCAACCAGCTGATCCATGTCAAGCCCGTCCAGGTAGGTAGTGACCATCTCGCGGACCTCATTCAGGGTGTCGCCGAGGCTTTCACGGCGGAGTTGCGCCGGGGCGAGGCCTCGGCGGAAGGCTTCGCAGTCGACGGCAGAGGCGATCAGCTCGTGGGCGAGATCGAGCGGGGTTCGCTCGCGTAGCGCGAAGGTCAGGTGGAAGCTCGGCTCGTCGCCGGTACACGTGGGGGCGTGGACCCAGCCCCGGGGAACCACGAGGGTGTCACCGGGTTCCAGGGTGAAGGTGGTGAACGGCTCGGTGTTGTCCCAGATCTCTTGGATCTTCTCGGTCCACTCCGTGGGTGAGTCGAGGTAGTTGTCCATCGGATGTCGCACAACGGGCGCCCACAGCGGCCAGTGTTTCCGGCCGGCCATCTGGGCGACCAGGACGGTGGTCTGGTCCCAGTGGTGGGTGAGGCCGGTTTCTCCTGCGGGGGTGATGATCGCGGAGACGTAGAGGGTGTAGCCGGTCTCCACCTGGATCTCAGCCCAGAATTCGGCCAGTTGGGGCATGACGGTCTGGATCTTCCGGAGGTTGACGGTGTGTCCGTCGTCGATGAGGCCACGCAGCTTGCCGGGGCTCATCCGGCCGTCTTCGGAGAAGCGGCCGGGGTGAACGGCCCGGCCGTTCCGGACTGCGGCAGTGAGGGCGGGGAGGGTGAGGCCGTGGTCGATGTAGGTGTTCATCAGGTCCAAGGTGATGACCTGGTCGAGCGTGGCCCGCTCGCGACGGTACAGGCGCGGTTCCGTGGGGCAGGTGTGGAGCAGGTCGCCGGCGCGGGCGCCCAGCAACTGGTGCAGAGACATCGTTGTCTCCTCTAGGACAGTGGGCACGTGATGCGGGGGTGGAACGGCAGCGACGGACAGCAGATGACCGCAGTGCTCATGAACCGTCTGTCGTTGAGGTAGTGGGACCAGACGACGTCGGTGCCGTGGAGGAGCGAGCTGTGTGCACGCTCCTGGTACCACTCCAGAGGCGCATAGCCCTGTTTTCCATCGGGCCGTCCCATGGGCGGGTGTTCCTTGTACACGCTGGTCAGCCAGTCGACCGCCGGGGAGACGGTGATCCAGGTGCGCTTTTCGAGACCGTCGGGCCGACGCAGGAGGTAGTGCCCGGTCATCATCGGCGGGACGGTGCGCTGAGCGAACGGCATGAACGTCTCCGGCGGATGCGCGTTCATACCGCTGGGAACCCGAAGTTGGCTTGTCTCGAAGGCCTCGGGACGGCGCAGGTACTCCAGGTCCATGAGCCTGCGTTGTCCGACCCATGGGCCGTAGCCGTGCCAATGTCCGCTGAGTTCGGCGAATGCCTCGGGAGTCACAGGTATCCTCCAAGGACTGGGTGGCTGCTCCCAATTTCGGTGGGAGCAGCCACTCAGCTGTGCTTTACGGTGTGGTCACCCTGTTGATCAGACGGTGAGGCCGCGGTCCGTGACCCACTTGGTGGCGAAGTTGTCCAGCTCCTGGCCGGTGAAGCAGAGCAGCTGGCCCTTGCCCTCCGGCTTGGTGTCGCCGACGGCGAACGCGTCGTCGGCCCCGGTCAGCGGCGCGACGCCGACGCAGCTCTCGGCGTCGCTGTTGAGGTTGCCGCCGCACTGGGCGACCAGCTCGCCGGTCAGCTGCAGCTCGTAGAGGTTGGTCATGGTTTCCTCCATGCCGCGGGTGTCCCCCGGAGGCCGGGTGGTCTCCGGGCCGTACCGGGAAGCCGGCAGGTTGGGCGTGGCTTCCCGCTGCCGGGCGGCTGAGGCTGCCCGGGAGTCGGTGGGTCGGTGGCCGCCGCTCGGGCGGCGGCCACCGGGGCGTCAGGTGGTGATGAGGTCGGACGGGTCGGTGTTCGCCCCGCAGAGCACCACGGCGACGCGCTCACCGTCGCCGGGCGTGTAGGCACCGGAGGTCAGCGCGGCCAGGGCGGTGGCGGCGCCGTGTTCGACGGCCAGGTGCCGGTGGTCCCACAGAAGGGAACGGGCACCGCGGATCGCCTCGTCGTTCACCAGGATCGAGCGCGCCTGAATCCGCTGGGCCCAGTACAGTGCGGTCTCGCTGGTGCGGCGAGCCCCGAGGGAGTCGGCGGCGATGGAATCGACCTCGACATCCACGACCCTCCCGGCCTCGATCGCGGCATTGAGCGCCCGGCAGGTCTCCGGTTCAACGGCGACGACCCGCACGCCGAGCGTGTCGGCCGCCATCGCGGTGCCCGCGAACAGGCCGCCACCGCCCACGGCCACGACGACGGTGTCGAGGCCGGGGACCTGGTCATGGATCTCGGGGAGCAGGGTTCCAGCACCGGCCGCGATGAGCGGATGGTCGTAGGCGTGGGAGGCCAGGGCCCCGGTGGTGGCGGCGTGTTCGGCGGCGGCCGCGGCGGCGTCGGCGTACTCGGTGCCGACCTGGTGCACGTCGGCCCCGAATGTGCGGAGCTTGGCGACCTTGACGGCCGGGGCGGTGGTCGGCAGGAAGACGCTCGCCTTGATGCCGTGGCGCTGGGCGGCCCAGGCGCAGGCCAGCCCCGCGTTTCCACCCGAGGCGATGACCACTCCGGCGTCGGGCATGGTGCCGGCCTCCAGGTGGTGGCTGATGAAGTTCGCGGCTCCCCTGTCCTTGAAGCTGCCGGAGAACTGCATGAAGTCGAGGGCGAGGAACACTCGCGCGGCACCGAAGCTGTTCCGGTCGATCTCGAAGACGGGTGCGGGACGGGTGATGCCGTGGATGCGGTCCTTGGCGGCTTTCACGTCGTCGTAGGTCGGGAACGTGTCGGCGGTGGTGGTCATGGTGGTTGTCTCTCCGGGGGTTAGGACCAGGCGATGAGGTTGCCTCGGGTGGTCAGTCCGAGGAAGAACGCGAGGGCGACGCGGCGTCCGACGGCGGGGCGATGGCGTGGTAGTTCGCGGGGGCGAACAGGAGGCCGTCCCCGGCCGAGGGGGTGAGTTCGAGGAGTTGGGCGCCGTCGGTGACGGGGGGCTGGTAGCCGTAGGAGTGGCGGTGCCGTTCGTCCTCGGGTTGCCAGCGGCGGCGCCAGAGCCGGGTTTCACCCCCGGCCTCGGGCGCCAGGATCCATGCATTGAAGGCAAGTTGGGCTGTCAGGTGCTGGTCGAAGAGGCCGGGGACCTCTCGCACGGCCTCGTCGTAGTGGATGAGCGCGCCACTGTTGATCTCCCGCACGGTGCCGCCGAACAGGGGGCGTCCATGGACCGTGGCGGGCTGGATGGCCTCGCCCCAGGCACAGCCGAGCAGCTTCAGTGCCGCGGCGACGGCATCGGGGCGCAGTCCGGCCCGCGTCCAGGCGGCACGGGCAGCATCGGCGGCCGGCCAGTACCGTTCGTGGTCGAGGCCGCCATCGGGGGTGCGGTAGTCGTTCAACGCGGGGCCGAACCTGACGATCGGATCGGCCACCCTGGCGGGGTCGTATACCGCGGTGGGCAGGCGGCCGAGGGCTCGGCCGATGGCCTGGCAGGTGGCATCCGAGAGGAAGTCGGGGACACGGACCGCTGCGGTCGTTCCGGCGACCAGGTCGGCGAGGTGGCGTTCGGTGAACGCTGTCGCCTCCGTGGCCGCGAAGAGCGGATCCCGTAAGCGCTGACTGGGCATGCTCGTCCTCCATGAGACCGCCGTGACGGTCTATCAGTCCGTTACGGTGTAAGTTACGCTGTCACACATGGCGAAGCAATCTGTTACCAGTGATCAACTCAACGCGACCACCATCGCCCGCGCCGCCATCGCGATGATCGACGCGGGCGGCCCCGAAGCTCTCAACTTCCGCGCCCTCGGGGACAGGCTCGGCGTCTCCCACACCACGGTCCACCGCCGGTGCGGCGAGTCCGTGACCGGGCTTCTCGACATGTGCATGGACTACCTGGCCGGGCAGCTCCCCGAGCCGCAGGCCGATGCCACCTGGCCCGAGCTGGCCGAACAGTCGTTCACGGCGTTGTACGAGCTGCTGGCCGCCCACCCCGGCCTGGTCGCGCTGCGCGGCGCCCGCCCCTGGATGGGCAGGCAGCTTCTCGCCCGCCTCACCGAACCCGTACTGGCGGCCGGCGAGCGTGCCGGTATGACGCCCACCAACTCGGTCACGGCCTACCGCAGGCTCTACCTGTTCACCCTCGGATGCGCCGCCTTCGTGAACCACGCCGATGCCGCAGCCACCCGGGAGACGACCCGGCAAGGCCTCGCGGTGCTGCCGCCCGACCAGTTCCCCTTCCTCGCCGGACACCTGGAATCCGTACTCGACGTAGTGACCGGCCACGGCGTGTTCCACAGCGGGCTACGCCAGTTGATCGGCACGGTCGCTCTGGACCTCGTCCCGTTGCGATGAGTGGACCTGGCGCGGACTCGCCCGCCCCCTGCCCCGCGTGGACATGCAGCGCAGGGGGCGGGCGTGCGCGAATGCTCGCCCAGAGTCGCAACTCCTCTTGAGAGCAGCCGCAGCCTTCTCACGCGCGGCACCGGCCACCCTGCGGCAGCGACGTGTCCTCATCTCCCCCTACGCCCCCGCCGGACGGCCGCGCAGGAGCAGCGGGATGCCGGCGCCGCAGGAGACCACACGCAGGGCGTCGATCACCCTGGCCGTCTGCTCCGCGTCGGTGACGGTGGGGAGGTCCGCGGGCGGCACCCAGACCGTTTCGAGGATCCCGCTCCGTTCGACCGGCGGGGCCGCCGCCCCGGCGGCCTTGCGCTCCGGCAGTTGGCCGCCCCAGAAGACGAAGTTGACCCCCTCCGGGATCTCACCCGCCGATACGTAGTCGACCGCGACCAGCTGCCACAGGTCAAGGACGAGGCCGGTCTCGGTGAGCACCCACCGCGCCGCGGCCACGTTCGGCGCCTCGTCCGGTTCCGCGCTGCCGCCGGGGAGAATGAGCTTCGTGGGCTTGTACTCCGGGCGGACCATGAGCACGTGGCCGTCCGGGTTGAGGATCAACGCGACGCAGCCGAAACGGCGGCGGGGCGGACTGGCCATGATCGCCGGATGCCCGGTCCGGGCTTGGACCTTGGCCTCGATCTCGGTCAACTCGATGGCTCCTTGCATGAGTTGGGTGATACCCGTTCCGGGCCGTGGAACGGGGGCTCGGGACTACCGCTACGCGGCGGTGTTCTCGGTCTCAAGGGCGCGCAGGTGCGCCTCGGCGGCCGGAAGCGCGTAGAAGCGTCGGACCTCTTGGAGGTCGGTGGGCCGGCGGACGTAGTCCTTGTGGCGCCGGTCCCAGACACCCCAGCACTCCAGCAAGCGGAAGTGAGGGCTGCGGTCGGTGATCTTGCGGACCTCGTACCGCGCGGGCTCCGGGTTCCGCTGAGCATCGGCGGCGCTCATCAGGCGGCCTCCTGCCCGACGGTGTCGTTCTTCCGGCACCAGCCCAGGGCGGCTTCGTAGGAGTAGAACCGAAGCGCTGCTTCGTGGGGCGGGAGGGCCTTCACCAGTTCGTCGGTCAGATCGTTCTTCACCACCCAGCAGGGGGAGGTCTTCCCGGCGAGGTCCGCCATGGGGATCACGGTGTACTTGCTCATCTGCGGCTCGCCACCTGGATGAAGCCGCCGGCCCGTTCGACCTCGTGGGAGAAGTCGTCGAACTCGCCGTCCATCGGGGAGATCGTCACCTTGCTCGGGACCAGGATCGCGCCCGCCGTGCCGGACCGGATCCGGTCCAACGCGGCCTGGAGGATAGGACGTCGGTCCGGCGACCGCCCCAACTCGTCGTCCAGCACGGTCAGGCAGACCTCCCAGCGATGGGCGTCCGCGTACTCTTCGCAGCTCCGCATCTGCAGCTCGGGGAAGCCCGTGCCGGTCTTGGCGAGGTAGATCACGACCTGAAGGCGCGGCGGGCTCTCCAAGGCGGGGGTGTTCACGGCGGGCGGGGGCGTGGGGGTGTGTTTGCGCGTCACAGCGTGGCTCCGATCCGTAGTCAGACGACTACCCGGGGGCGCCAACTGTCCTCTAGGCTCAACTGCCCTGCAACATGCGGATTCTGCTTGCTAAGTAGAAAAATTGGTCCCATGAACAAGTCTGAACTGGACCCGGGCGCGTCGCCCGAAGCCGCCTTCGGCGCCCTTCTGCGCAGGTCACGAGAGGAGCGGGGATGGAGGCAAGAGGACGTAGCTACCATGATCAAGTGCTCGTCCACTCACATCTCGCACTTGGAAAACGGCAACAGGCGCCCAACTTTACACATGGCTAAGAAACTTGACAGGGCATTCAAGACCGGCCGCCTCTTCCTCAACAAGGCGCTGGCCGTCACGTCTTCGACCTTTCTCGAAGGCTTTCCGGCCTACGTGGCCCAGGAATCGAAGGCCAGGGAACTGCGGCTGTTCACCCTAGGGATCATTCCGGGCATCCTGCAGACCCCCGACTACGCATGGGCCATCGCGGCGGCAGAGGTTGAACGTGGCAACATCACGGAAGAGCAGGCTGCGAACAGGGTGCGCTACCTCGAACGCCGACAGGCGAAGCTGGACCGCGAGCCCGCGCCCGTGATCCACGTAGTCCTGGATGAGAGCTGCATCCGCCGACCCATCGGCGGCCCGGCTGTGATGGCGGCCCAGTTTGATCGTCTGCTCAGCTTCGCCCGGCTGCCCCACACGATCCTTCAGGTCGCACCGTTCGACATCGGCGAGGCAAGGGCGTTCGATCTACCGATCAACATCATCACGAAGGCCGATCGCACCCTGATGTCGTACGCCGAAAGCGCCCAGCAGGGGAACCTGGAACGGGATAGCGACGCTGTGCAGGCGATGCTCACGACCTACTATCAGCTACAGGCCCGGGCACTCCCTCAAGGGGCGTCCGTGGCCTTGGTCAGCCAGCTAAGAGAGGAACTTCCGTGACCGCCGTCCCCGCGTGGTTCAAGTCCAGTTACAGCTCTAACGGCGGCGATTGCGTCGAGGTAGCCGCCAACGTCCCCGGCGCCGTGCCCGTCCGTGACTCGAAGGACCCCAACGGTCCGGCCCTAACCTTCTCCCCCGACAGCTTCGCCGCCTTCGTATCCGCAGTGAAGGCCGGCGAGTTCGGCAACGTCTAACCGAACCACCAGGACCACAGAGGCTCCCCGCCCATCGAGCGGGGAGCCTCCTGACCGTTACCGGCCACACCACCAGGCACGGGCCGTCTCGGGATCATCTGCGTGCGCGACGCGGCCGTCCGGCTGCCCCGCGTCGGCGGGATCCGATCGTCCGGACCACCGGGTATGACCGGGTGGCCGGTCGGGAGTGGCCAGATGGCTGGTCGGGAGTGGCCAGTGCGGGGGTTACGGGACTTTCGGGGCGCGGGAGAGGCTGAGCTCGCCTGGTGGTTGCCCGCTCAGGCGGCAAGGCGGGTTGGCTGCCTTGCTCTTGCTCCTCCTTCAGTTCCGGTCCAGGCCCCGCCGCGCAGCGGCGTGCCCTGAGGCCGGTACTCAGTCCATGTGAAACGAGTTCTGCAGTGCGTACGTCCCTTTCCCGTTCCCTCTCTTCCGTGGCCATGACCGTCGTCGCCTCGGCGGCGGCCGCCACCCTGCTGACGTCCGGCCAGGCGATGGCCGCGACCGCCGCTCCGGACAGCGACTCGACCCGCGCCGGAGCCGTCGTGGCGAGCGCCACCCGCACCGACGACGTGACCCCGGTGTCCGCCGGTGTCGCACCCGGTACCTCGGCCGGCACCGTCTCGATGCGGGCCGCGGACGGCTCCGGCCTGGGGATGGCCCTGCCCGCCGACCAGGACCGGGCCGGTGTCCGAACCGGTGACGGCACCGTCGTCTACCCCGGTGCGATCGACGGCGGCAGCGTGGCCGTGCAGCAGCTGGGCGACGGCGGGACCCGCGCGCTGGTCACCCTGGACAGCGCGGCGGCCGCCACGGACTTCCGGTTCAGGATCGACCTGCCCCAGGGGGCCCGGCTCGAACAGCGTGCCGACGGGAGCGTGGAGGTCGTCCGCGCCGAGCAGAGCCTGGGCCGGTTCGAGGCCCCCTGGGCCAAGGACGCCAACGGCAAGCCGGTGACGACCGGCTACCGGATCGAGGGCAGCACGCTGGTGCAGCACGTCGAGGTCGGCGCCGACACCGCCTTCCCCGTGGTCGCCGACCCCACCTGGAAGGGCGTCTGGAACCGGCTCCAGGCCGCGTCGAAGAAGTCGAGCGAACAGGCGGTCCTCGGAGCGGTCGGCGGCTGCGTCGTCGGCTCCATCGGTGCCGGCGCGGGCTGCGGTCCGGGTGCGGCCACCGGAGCCGTCGGCGGCGCGGTCAAGGGCGGGATCGAAGGATTCCTCAAGGGCAAGTGAGCCCCACCGGAAGGAGATCCGTCATGAACGACGACCGCACCCAGCCGCGCTTCGGATCCACAGGTGCCCTGTGGGCCCTCACCACGTGCGCGCTCCTGGCCGCGTGGGGCATCCACCGGCTCTTCGTCCTCGCCCTGCCCGATGACGCCGACGAAGGCCTCGCGGGCCTCGCGGTGAAGCTGGTGGCCGCGGTGCTGGGGGGCCTGGCGGTCAGCACCGCGGCCCGCCTGCTCCAGCGGCGCCGACGCAGCGGCAGGTAGCGAAGGCGCCGTACGGTGCCGCCCGCCGGAGGGGAGCGGGCGGCACCGTACGGAGGACGTGCCGGGCCGGGCGGTAGGCCGCACCGCCCGGCCCGGCACCCGAACCACCGTCGCCACCGTGCCGGGCACCACTGCTGCGCCCGTCGTCGAAATCGGTTGGCCGGGGCGGACGGCATGGGCCAGACTCCGTCACCGTGGACAGCATGATCGCTCAGCGGGTCGGCGAGCTCGACGCGGATTCGACCGAGGTGGCGCAGGACGCCCAGTACTCGCTGATCGCCATGGGGCCGGCGGTGCTGGACGAGCTGATCGCGGCGACGCCCGGGCTGGGGGCGTTCGGGCAGCTCTGCGCCGTCGAGGTCTTCACCGCGCTGAAGGACCCGCGGCCGGCGGACGTGCTGATCGGCCTCCTGGGCAGCGGGAACGCCACCGTCCGGCAGTGGGCGGCCGAAGCCCTGGCGGACCTGGGGATCCGGCGTGCCGTACCGGCCCTGCGCAGGACGTACGACGCCTTCCGGCAGCGGGGCGAGGCCCCCGACCACTCCGAGGGGGAGGCGCTGCGCTGGGCCCTGACGGACCTCGGGGCCCGCGAGGTGGTGCTCCCGCCGCGGACCGCCGCGCTCGCCGTCCCGCAGCAGAAGCTGGAGTGGGTCTGGCCGGTGGTCCACCTCGCCGAGGTCATCGCGGACCTGGCCGCCCATGACCAGGCGGTGCTGTACTTCCAGGTCTGGCGGGTCGGGCCGGGCAAGGGACTCTTCGGGGTCGGCGGGCCGGACATCGACTGGGACGTCGACCGCCGGCTGCCCTGGGCCGGGATCGTGGCCGACTGCCGGGACTGGGCGCTGCTGGCGGCGGAGGCGACGGCCGGGGGCGCCGATCTGGTGGCGACGATCAGCTGGATCGACGCCGCGGACCTGTGACGGAGCTCCCGGCGGCCGCGCCTCGGCAAACCCCTCGGTAAACCCCTCGGTAAACCCCTTGGTCACCCCGCTCCCCCGTCCTGCGCTCACGCACTACCGGGTGCTCCTCGAACGCTGCCGGAGCCGGGGCAACCCGACGCACACCGCCTCGGCCCTGGCCAACCTCGGTGACTGCCTGCGCGGACTCGACCGGCAGGAGGAGGCCTTCGCGGCGCTCGACGAGTCCCTGAGATCCGCCGACAGTTGGGGGACATGAGCGGCATCGCCGACACCCTGGTGATCAGCGGCCGCGCCCACGCCCACTTCGGCCGGCCGGCCGAGGCCCGCGCCTGCTACGAACAGGCGGCCGAGATCGGCCGTGCCCACTCCATCCCCGCCCTGCTCCGGCAGGGCCTCGACGGGCTGGAGCGGCTCGGGGACCTCCAGCGGTGAACGCGCCCGCGCCGCCCAGCGGGTGAAGCGGCCGGGCGGCGCGGGCGGAATGGGCGGCGCGGGCGCGCCGGATCAGCCGGATCGGCCGGTTCAGCCGGTGGGCACCCCGCCCGCCACCTGGCCGAGGCCGGTCCAACCGCCGTGTCCGTCGCCGCCGTTCCAGGTGTAGACGGTGGCGGCGTTGGACGGCGGATCGGTGCGGATGTAGTCCGCGTTGCCGCCGCCGTCGAAGTCGGCGAACTGCACCCGGCTCTGGTCCGTCGTCAGGCCGATGGCCACCTGGCCGAGGGCCAGCCAGCCGCCGCCGGTGTCGCCGCCCCGGTTCAGGAAGACGCGCACGGCGCCGCTCGGGTCGATGACGGCGTAGTCGGCCTTGCCGTCGCCGTCGAAGTCGGCGAGGCGCACCCGGCTCGGGTCGGTGGTCAGACCGGTCGCGACGGTCCCGAGGTCCTGCCAATTCGGCTGCCCGTCGGCGAACTTGTCGAGGTAGGCGTGCACCGAGCCGTCGGGGTTGATCACCTCGTAGTCGGCCTTGCCGTCGCCGTCGAAGTCGGCGAGGCGCACCCGGCTCGGGTCGGTGGTCAGACCGGTGGCGACGATCCCGAGGTCCTGCCAACCGCCGTGCCCGTCACCGCCCTTGTTCAGCCAGACGTGCACGGAACCGTCGGGGTTGATCACCTCGTAGTCGGCCTTGCCGTCACCGTCGAAGTCGGCGAAGCGCACCCGGGCGGGGTCCGTGGTGACGCCGGTGGCCACCTGGCCGAGGGGCTGCCAACCGCCGCGCCCGTCACCGCCCTTGTTCAGCCAGACGTTCACCGATCCGTTCTGGTTGACGGTGAGGTAGTCGGCCTTGCCGTCGCCGTCGAAGTCCGCGTACCGGACCCGCCCGAGGCCGCCCGACTCGCTGGCGGTGTTCGAGGCCACGGAGGCCCGCGCGGCGCCGGCGGAGTACGCCTGGTCCAGCCCCTCGTAGAAGGCCTGCGCGATCCGCCGGTAGCCGCTGTCGTTCGGGTGGAGGCGGTCGGCCATCTCGGCGGGCGCCAGGGCGGGCGGCTCCACGTACCGGAAGCTGTTCCCGGCGTCGGCCTCGACCGCCTCCAACCGCCGGGCCCGGTCGTTGTACCCCGACGGCGGGAGCTGGAGTCCCTGGGTGTTCGGGAGCACTCCCTCCATGACCACCGCGATCCCGGGCCGGTCCTGGTAGATCCGGTCGAGGAGGGTCTTGAGGCGGTCGGGCGCGTGGGCGGGGTCGGTGCTGCGGTCGAGGTCGTTGACGCCGATGTGCAGCAGCACGACGTCCGGGTGCGCGGCGGCCAGCCACTGGTCGATCCCGGCGCGGATGTCGTCGATCATGTAGCCGGAGTGGCCCTCGTTGGCGAGGTCGGGCAGCTGCCCGCCGGCCTGGGAGCCCACGAACCGTACGGTGTAGCGGGATTGGCCGGCGACCAGGTTCCACAGCGGGGCCCGGTAGGAGGAGCCGGTGGCGCTGCCGGCGCCCGCGGTGATCGAGTCGCCGAGCGGCATGACGCGCAGCGAGGGCAGGGCCGTACCGGTGGTCGAGCCGGCCTTTGCGGCCTGAGCCGCCGGTGCCGCCTTTACGGCCGGCGCGGCCTGCGCGGCCGACGCGGCCGGCGGGTTCGGCGCGGCGGCGACGCCGGCCGCGCCCAGCGCGGCGCTCAGGCCGAACAGCAGGATGCGATTCAAGGTTCCCCCCTTGAGACGAGGTGGTACGGGGCCCCGGCTGACGGACCGGGGCCCCGCGTGACAGGTGGCGGATGGGGTCAGGCGCCGGTGGCGACCTGACCGAGGTTGGTCCAGTTGCTTCCGCCGTCGTAACGGTAGACGTTGACCTTGCCGGACGGGTCGGTGGTGATGTAGTCCGCCCGGTTGTCGCCGGTGAAGTCGCCGAGGACGACGGCGTTCTGGTTGGTGGTGATGCCGGTGGCCACCTGCACGGGCTTGCCCCAACCGCCGTGGCCGTCACCGCCGTTGTTCGGCCAGACCGTGACGGCGCCGGTGGAGCCGATGGTGATGTAGTCGTCGCCCTTGCCCCGGCCCCAGAAGTCCGCCCACTTGACGCGGCCGTTGCCCGCCTCGGTGCCCTGGTGGTGGTCCGAGTGCCGCCGGACCGTGCGCCACTGGCCGTTGTCGGTCGGGGCGCCCTGGACGCAGGCGGGCAGCTTGTTGTCGAGGATCTTGAGGTAGCAGCCGTTGGCGTTGCGGATGACCGTCCACTTGCCGTAGTCGTCCTCGCGGGCCCAGTGGGTGTTGTAGTCGGTGCTGTAGCAGTCCACGGACACGGCCTGGAGACACAGGCCGGTCGCCTTGTTCTGGAGGCCGAACTCAAGGGGGTTGTCGAAGACCGCCGACGCCTGCCCCGCGGAGACCGACAGGCCGGTCAACAGCAAGGCGACGACGGTCAGGGCGGCCCTGACGCGGCGGAATCGGGGGAATCTGGGTTTCACGTGTCCTGCCTCTGGCTTTCGGTGCGCGCCCCCGCCCCGGACTTCGCTGCGGGACGGGTGACGCGGGGAGGACCCGAGGCTGACGGGGACCACCAACAACGACCCAACAATCCACCAACAGCCCCTCATGGGCGGGGGGACCACGGCCCTCGGTCCGGGTCGTCGCTCGGGCACGGCCCCTGATCCGTGGAGGGGGCGGGCCCGCAGGTCAGGCTGTCAGTGGGGCTCGTTAGTGTTCGTGGCCTGATCGGTTGTTCGAGGAGAGAGGGGTTGGGCTGTGCGTCGCTGGGAGTTCGTCGAGGGCGGCTCGGACAAGTTCTGGGAGGCCGGGGTCGACGGTGTCCTGGTGACCGTGCGGTACGGCCGGTGCGGTACGGCCGGGCGGGAGCAGGCCAAGGAGTTCCCGACCGCGGCGGGGGCGCAGGCGCACTTCACCAAGACGGTCGCCGAGAAGGTCCGCAAGGGCTACCGCGAGGTCGGCGCGGGTGCGGACGCGGTGGTCGCGTCCGCACCCACGTCCGCGCCCGTGCCCCCCACGGCGCCCGCTCCGGCGGCCACCGCTGCGGCGACGGCCGTTCCGGCGACCGTTCCCGGGCCCGCGGACGACGCGCCGGTCGACGAGGACACGTTCGTGCTACCCGACGCCTGGCAGCGGGCGCTGATCCCCCGCCGGGGCGGGGCCGGCCGCCTGCCGGCCGCGCCCGCGAAGAAGGCGGTGGCCGAGTACGACGCCGCGCTGCGGGAGATGGACGACTGGCTGGAGAAGCTGTTCACCTCGAAGCGCAGCGACCCGGACCTCGTCGCGGCCGCCCGGGCCCACCTGCGCGGCAGCCGGGACCCGCTCGGTGCGGCCGTGCTGGCCGCGGGGTTCGCGAGCTGTTCCGACAACAGGATCCGGAAGGCCGTGGACGCCTGGGTGGCCGGGTACGGCCTGCCGTTCGCGGCCCGGGCCGGCGTCGAGCTGCTCACGATGGCCGTCAGGTGGGACCGCTCGCACGCCGCCGACCCGTGCATCCTGCGCGCGGACGTCCGCTCGGTCGCGGGGTACCGCCCTGCCCTCGACCGGGTCCGCTCGCTGCTGGCGGCGTGCGACGAGGAGACCCACCGCGCGACGGTCGAGGTCCTGGCCGGCTGCCGCACCAGCCTGCCCCGCATGGTGGCGGCCGCGTACCTGGTGCCGTCCGAGTCCGACTGGGTGCGGGACGTCGTCGACTCGGCCGCCCGGCTGGGCCCGGCCGAGTGGTCGATGCTGCTGTGCTCGCTGTCCTCGGCCGAGCCGCTGGAGCGGCTCCCCAAGCCGCCGAGCCTGGGTTGGGACGGCTGGTCCACCGAGATCATCGCGACCGTGGCGGAGGGTCTCCGGGGCGACACCGCACCGCTGCTGCTGCACGCCCTGGCCAATCACCACTTCTACAGCGAGCGGCAGAAGCAGATGCTGAGCGCGATCGGCGAGCTGCCCTCCGACGAGGGCTTCCGCGCGCTGCTGGCCTATCAGCAGAACGACAAGGCGGCCCGCGCCGCCCTGATGGCGGCCATGCGCCGCTACCCCCGGCGGGCGCTGCGCCTGCTCGCCGAGGCCACGGCGGCCACGGCCACCGATCCGGCCGTGCGGCAGCTCGCCCGCCGGCTCCTCACCGCCCATGTCGCCGCCCACCGCGCGACCGCGCTCGACCTGCTGCCGGAGCTGACCCCGGAGCAGGCCGCCGTGGTCGAGCCGCTCACCGACCTCGGCGACCGGGTGCCGGAGGTCCCGGCCGGGTCGCTGCCGGACCTGCTCACCAGCCCGCCGTGGACCAGGCCGCGCTCCACGGCCAGGCCGCGCGTACTGACCGGCCTCACCGCGCCGCAGGACCCGCAGCTGCGCTGGCTGCCCGGTGAGCGGGAGGCGTGGGCGGCCTCCCAGTCCTGGTACGGGCGCTGGGCGGACGGCGACTGGCAGCGCATCGCCGGCACCATGCGGGCCCGGGAGGAGCGGGGCGGCGACCCCCGGCTCCACTCCGACCGGCACGAGGAGCTGGCACTGTTCGCCTACGGCGACGAGGAGCTGGGCCGGCCGCTGATCGCGCGGTGGCGCGGCGACGAGTACATCTGGGACGCCGTGGGCGCGCTGCGCCGGGTCGCCGCCCGCTTCGAGGCGGACGCGCTCGAACCGCTGCGGGCCGCCGCCCAGTTGAACCCGGCCGCGCACGCCCCGCTGCTGCTGCCGTACCTGGACGTACGGGTGGCCGAGACCATGGCGGACTGGCTGGTGCGCCTCAAGTCGGCCGGGAACACCGCGCGTTCCTGGTTCGCCCGGCACGGCCTGGACGCGGCCCGGCTGCTGGTGCCCGCCGCGACCGGCAAGGCCGGGGCCGCCCGGCGCGGCGCCGAGCACGCCCTGCGGCTGATCGGCGGCGCGCACGGCGCGGAGGCGGTACGGGCGGTGGCCGGCGAGTACGGGCCGGAGGCGCAGGAGGTCGTGGGCGCGCTGCTGTCGGCCGATCCGCTGGTGAACGTGCTGCCCGCGACGGTGCCCCAGCCCGGCGACTGGGCGGAGCCGGTGATGCTGCCGCAGCTGCTGGTGCGCGGCGGCGGGGGCGCGCTGCCCGCGGAGGCGGTGCGGCACGTGCTCACCGTGCTCGCACTGTCCAAGTCCGGGGAGTTCTACCCGGGCCTCGACCAGGTGGTGGAGCTGTGCGAGCCCCGGTCGTTGTCGGAGTTCGGCTGGGCGGTGTTCGAGCAGTGGCGGCTGGGCGGCATGCCGGCCCAGGACGGTTGGGCGCTGCACGCGCTCGGCCGGCTGGGTGACGACGGGACGGTCCGCCGGCTGACGCCGGTGCTCCGCGCCTGGCCGGGCGAGGGGGCGCACCACCGGGCCGTGGACGGTCTGGAGGTGCTGGCCGGGATCGGCAGCGATGTCGCCCTGCTGCATCTGCACGGCATCGCGCAGCGGGTGAAGTTCAAGGCGCTCAAGGCGCGGGCGCAGGAGAAGATCGCCGAGGTGGCGGCCGGTCTCGGCCTGTCCGGGGAGCAGTTGTCCGACCGTCTGGTGCCGGATTTCGGGCTGGAGGCCGATGGGACGACGGTCGTCGACTACGGCACGCGGACGTTCACGGTGGGTTTCGATGAGCAGTTGAAGCCGTTTGTGCTGGATGCGGCCGGTGTGCGTCGCAAGGATCTTCCCGTGCCGGGGGCGCGGGACGACGCCGAGCTGGCGCCGGCCGAGCGCAAGCGCTTCGCGGCGTTGAAGAAGGACGTCCGCACCGTGGCGGGGGATCAGATCCGCCGCCTGGAGGAGGCGATGGTCACCCAGCGCTCCTGGACGGCGCAGGAGTTCGAGCAGCTGTTCGTCGGGCACCCGCTGCTGTGGCACCTGGTGCGCCGGCTGGTCTGGCTGGCCGGGACGGACGGCACGGTGACGGCGTTCCGGGTCGCCGAGGACCGCACCCTGGCGGACGTGCGGGACGAGGCGTTCGCCCTGCCCGCCGGGGCCTCCGTCCGGCTGGCGCACCCGCTGCTGCTCGCCGACGACCTCGCCGCCTGGTCGGAGCTGTTCGCCGACTACGAGATCCTGCAGCCGTTCCGCCAGCTCGGCCGGGCCGTGTACCCGCTGAGCGAGGAGGAGCGGGCCGGCCACCGCCTGACCCGCTTCGAGAACGGCCCGGTGCTGCCCACCGCCCGACTGGTCGGCATGGAACGGCGCGGCTGGCAGCGCGGCGAGCCCCAGGACGCGGGGGTGGAGCGCTGGCTGTCCCGCCGGGTCGGGCCCGAGCGCTTCGTGGTGATCGCACCGGAGCACGGCATCGCGGTCGGCATGCACGACATCTACCCGGAGCAGCGGCTGGAAACGGTGTGGCTCGACAGCTGCCCCGGGGACTACTCGACCCACAACCGGACGTTCCCGACCTTCGCCGAACTCGACCCGGTGATCGCCTCCGAGGTGATCGCCGACCTGATCGAGCTGACCACGCCATGACCCCTCGCCACCTCACCGACGCCCACCCGGTGCCCCCTCCTCCGCTCACCGACGCCCGCCCGGGAAAGGCCGCCATGACCAGCAGCACCGCCGAGGAGCAGCTCCAGCGGCCGCCCGCCGAGGTCCGCTACGCCGAGGAGCTGGCGGCGCTGCGCGCCGAGGACGGCGACCACCGCCCGCCGGGCTGGGAGCTGAGCCTGCGCGCGGCCCGCCGGTTCATCGTCGGTGACGAGGCGGCCGGCATCGCCCGCAAGTTCGTCGGCGATCCGGCGCTGGTCGAGCGTGCCCTGGTCACCCTGGCCACCAACCGCGGCCTGCTGCTGGTCGGTGAGCCGGGCACCGCCAAGTCGCTGCTGTCGGAGCTGATCGCGGCGGCGGTCAGCGGCACCTCCCGGCTGACCGTGCAGGGCGGCGCGGCGACCACCGAGGACCAGATCAAGTACTCGTGGAACTACGCCCTGCTGGTCTCCGAGGGCCCCTCCACCCGTTCGCTGGTGCCCGCGCCGATGCTGCGCGGCATGGCCGAGGGCCGGCTGGTCCGGTTCGAGGAGATCACCCGCTGCCCGCTGGAGGTCCAGGACTCGCTGCTGTCGCTGCTCTCCGAGCGGGTGGTCGCGATCCCCGAACTGGACGGGCCCGAGGGCATGGTCTTCGCCCAGCAGGGCTTCAACGTGATCGCCACCGCCAACACCCGCGACCGCGGGGTGAACGAGATGAGCGCGGCGCTCAAGCGGCGGTTCAACTTCGAGACGGTCTTCCCGATCCCCGACCTGGACACCGAACTCGCCCTGGTCGAGGCCGAGTCGGCGCATCTGCTGCGTCGTTCCGGGGTCGCGGCGGCGCCCGACCGGGACCTGCTGGAGGTGCTGGTCACGGTCTTCCGCGAGCTGCGGTCCGGCGAGGGCGGCGACCGCCCGTCCTCGGTGCTGAGCACCGCCGAGGCGGTCTCGGTCGCCCACGCGGTCGGGCTGCGCGGCTGGTACCTGCGCGGCGAGGCCGGCGACGCCGCCGACCTGGTCGCCAGCCTGGCCGGCACCGCCGCCAAGGACAGCCCGGAGGACCTGGCCCGGCTGCGCCGCTACCTGGAGCAGCGCGTCCCGCGGCGGCGCGGCCCGCACTGGCAGGCCGTGCACGACGCCCGCCACCTGCTGGCCGGCTGATGCCCGCGGTCTTCCTCGGGGTACGTCACCACTCCCCCGCCTGCGCCCGGCTGGTGGCGGACACCGTCCGGCGGCTGCGGCCCGGGTACGTACTCGTCGAGGGCCCGGCCGACCTCAACGGCCGACTGGACGAGCTGGCCCTCGGCCACGAGCTGCCGATCGCCGTGTTCAGCCACTACCGCGACGCCGAACGCACCGCCACCACCTGGGCGCCGCTGTGCGACTACTCGCCCGAGTGGGTGGCGCTGCGGGAGGGACGGGCGGCCGGCGCGCAGGTGCTCTTCGTCGACCTGCCGTCCTGGCACCCGGCCTTCGAACTGCGCGCCAACCGGTACGCCGACGCCGAGGCCCGGTACGCCGAGGCCACCGACCGGCTGTGCGAGCGGTTCGGCACCGGCTCGGTGGACGCCCTGTGGGACGGCCTGTTCGAGGTGGCCCCGGCCGAGGGCCTGGCCGAGCGCCTGGACGCCTACTTCGACCTGGTCCGCGGCGACTCCGCGGCGGACGAGGGCGACCGCGCCCGCGAGGCGTACATGGCGGACTGGGTCCGCGCCGTCCTCGCCGAGGCGGGGGACGCCACCGTCCTGGTCGTCACCGGCGGCTTCCACACCCCCGCGCTCCGCGCCCTGGCCGCGCAACCGGCCCCCGCGCCCGGCCGCCCGCCGCTGCCCGCACCGCCGCCCGGCGCGGTGTCCGGCAGCTACCTGGTGCCGTACTCGTTCCGGCAGCTCGACGCCTTCGCCGGCTACCAGTCCGGCATGCCCTCGCCCGCGTACTACCAGCGGCTGTGGGAGGACGGCCCCGAGGGCGCCGCCGACCACCTGCGGCGGTCCGTGGTCACCCGCCTGCGCGGACGCCGGCACCCGGTCTCCACCGCCGACCTGGTCGCCGCCGCGGCGCTCACCGGCGGCCTCGCCGCGCTGCGCGGCCACCCGGTGCCGGCCCGTACCGACGTCCTCGACGGCCTGGTCGGCGCGCTGGTCAAGGACGACCTGACGCAGCCGCTGCCCTGGTCCCGGCGCGCCCCGCTGGCGCCCGGCAGCCACCCGGTCGTGGTCGATCGAGACGGTCGCCGCCTGCAGCGGCACCCGCACCGGGCGGCTGCACCCCGACACCCCCGCCCCGCCGCTGGTCCACGACACCGCCGCCCGGCTCGCCGCCATCGGCGCGGCCGGCGACCGCCCGCTGACCTGCGACCTGACCACCGAGGAGGGACTGGCGGCCAGCCGGACCCTGCACCGGCTGCGTGTCCTCGCCGTCCCCGGCCGGCGCCGCACCGCCGGCCCCGCCCACGGCGCCGACCCGGTCACCACCGAACGCTGGGAGAGCGAACCGGACGTCGGCCGCGACGCCGCCCTGATCGAGGCGGGCGCGTACGGCGCCACCCTCGACGAGGCCGCCGGCACCGTCCTCGCCGAACGCGCCCGCACCACCGACCCCACCGACTCCGGGCTCGCCGACCTGCTCTTCGACACCGTCCTGTGCGGCACCACCGCCCTCACCGACGGCCTCCTCGGCACCCTCACCGCCACCCTCGCCCACCACCCCGACCCCGGCGCGCTCGGCGCCGTCCTCTCCACCGCGCTCGGCCTCTGGCGGCACGACCGGGTGTACGGCACCGCCCGCAGCCCGCTGCTGGCCGCCGTCGTCGACGGCGCGGTCGGCCGGATCCTGTGGCTGACCGAGGGCACCCACGGCCGCTCCGGCGCCGACCCCGCCCGCCTCACGGCGCTCGCCGCCGTCCGGGACGCCCTGCGCCACGCGCCGGGCCTGCTCACCGTCACCGCCGGGGACGCCGCCGCCCTCGCCCTGCGCGTCGCCCGCGACCCGCACGCGCCCGCCGACCTGCGCGGCGCCGCCCGCGGGCTCCACCTCACCCTCGGGCCCGGCTCCGGCTCCGAGGTCGACCTCGCCTCCGCCACCCTCGGCGCCGCGGCCGACGTCGGCACGCTCGGCGACTGGCTGGCCGGACTGTTCGCCCTCGCCCGGGAGGAGGTCACCGCCGACGCCGGCGACCACTCCCTGCTGGCCGCCGTCGACTCCGTCCTCGCCGAGCTCACCGACGCCGAGTTCCTGATCGCGCTCCCCGCCCTGCGCCAGGCGTTCGCCTGGTTCCCGCCGCGCGAACGCGAGCGGATCGCCCGCCGGCTGATCGAGCGCCGCGGTGTGCGCGGCTCCGCCCGCGCCCTGCTGCGCACCACCGCCGACCCCGTGCAGCTGGCCGCCGCCCGCGCCCTGGAGGAGAACGTGACCGCCCTGCTCGACCGCCACGGCCTGCGGAGCACCCGGTGACCGGGCCCGACGCCACGGACCGCGGCTCTTCACCAGGCACGACCGCCGGTACGGCCCCCGACCCCGCCCTGGAGCGCTGGCGCCTGGTCCTCGGCTCCCCCGCCGAGCCGTGGACCGGCCGCCCCGGCCCCGACGGCATCGCCCGCGACGCCGCCCTGGAGTGGCTGTACGGCCGCGACGAGGACCTCGACCGGCGCGGCGTGCGCAGCGCCGGTCTCGGCCCGTCCCAGGTCACCGCGGTCGACTGGCTGGACGACATCCACCGCCTCTTCCCCCGCGAGACGATCGAGCGTCTGGAGCGCGACGCCGTCGAGCACTACGGGATCGAGGAGATCGTCACCGACCCGACCGTGCTGGAGCGGGTCGAGCCGAGCCCCGCCCTGCTGCGCGCGGTGCTGCGCACCAAGCACCTGATGAACGACCAGCTGCTCGGCCAGGCCCGCCGGATCGTCGCCACGGTGGTGCGGCAGCTGATGGAGCGCCTCACCCCGCAGCTGCGCCAGGCGTTCACCGGCGCCCGGTCCTCCCGGCCCAGCCGACGCCCGCTGGCCCGCGACTTCGACTTCCGCCGCACCGTCCGGGCCAACCTCGGCCGCTACCGCCCCGCCGAGCGCAGGCTCCTGATCGAGCGCCCGCACTTCCACTCCCGCACCCGTCGCCACCTGGAACAGTGGCAGCTGATCCTGCTCGTCGACCAGTCCGGCTCGATGGTGGGCTCGGTGATCCACTCCGCCGTGACCGCGGCCTGCCTGTGGAACCTGCCCGGGCTGAAGACCCATCTGGTCGCCTTCGACAGCGAGGTGGTCGACCTCACCAGCGACGTCACCGACCCGGTGGAACTGCTGATGCGGGTCCAACTCGGCGGCGGCACCGACATCGCCCGCGCGGTCGACTACGCGGCCGGCCTGCTGGAGAACCCCCGGCGCACGATCATCGCGGTGATCAGCGACTTCTACGAGGGCGGCGACCGCTACCGGCTGCTGCGCACCGTCCGCTCGCTGACCGGGCAGGGCGCGACCGTCCTGGGCCTGGCCGCGCTGGACGAGGAGGCGGCACCGGCGTACGACCGCGAACTCGCCGGTCAACTCGCCGACGCCGGCGCCCACATGGGGGCCATGACGCCCGGCATGCTGGCCGAGTTCGTCGCCGGGAGGCTCGGCCGATGAGCGCCGCACCCCGGGCTGACCTGCTGGCCCTGGACACCGAGACGCTGGCCGCGCTGTCCAACCGGGGCCTGGTCAAGCGCGCGGCCCGCGAGGTCGCCGCCGGACAGGGGCCGGTGCCCGCGCTCGACCCGGACGGCACGCTGCGCGGCACCTGCCCCGACGGCAGCGCCGTCGTACTGCCGCCCGGCGCCGGGCTGGACGGCGGCAGCTGCAGCTGCGCCGCCCCGGGCGTGTGCCGCCACCGGCTCGCCCTGGTCCTCGCCCACCAGCAGGCGGCCGCCGACGCCGCCCCCGACTCACCCGATCCGACCCCCGATGCCGCCGCCGTCCCCGTCCCCTGCTGGTCCCCCGGCGCGCTGGACGACGAGGCGCTGACCGCCGCCGTCGGCGCCCGCGCCGTGGCCGCCGCCCGCCGGACCCTGGAGCGCGGCTACAGCGCCCGCCTGCACCACGCACACCCCGACGACCCCCAGCCGGTCGCCGAACTCGCCGCCTGCACCGTCCGCTTCCCCGTCCCCGGCGAGCTGGGCTTCGCCGTCACCGACGCGGCCCAGGACCGCCGCGGCGAGATGATCGCCCTCGCGGTCTGGGCCTTCCGCGCCGCCGACGGCCACCCGACCGTCACCCTCGGCGCCGCCCCCGGTCCGGACGCCGAACCGGCCCTGGACACGGCCCTCGACCTCGCCCACACCCTGCTGCTCGACGGCGCCGTGCACGCCGGGCCCGTCCTCATCGCCGACCTCCACCGGGTCCGCGTCGAGCTCGCCGAGCGCCGCCTGCACTGGCCGGCCGGCGCGGTCGCCGCACTCATCGGCCAGCTCGACGCGTACGCCACCCGCTCCGCCGACCACCGGCCCGAGGAACTCGCCCTGCTCCTGGCCGAGTTGCACGCCCGCCGGCGCGCCGCCGCCCACCCGGGCGGCTCGCGCGCCGAGGTGCTCGGCATCCGCGAGGCCACCGAGACCCCGCTGCGCCGGGTCCGCCTCACCGCCCTGGGCTGCCGCATCCGCGGCACCGCGACGACCCGCTCCGCCGAGCTCTACCTCGCCCACCCCGCCGCCGGTAACGTCCTGGTGCTGCGCCGCAGTTGGGACGTCCCCGCCGACGGACGGCCGCCCACGGGCCACGCGCTTGCCTCCCGCCGCATCGCCGGCCACCGCCTCGCTGCCCTCGCCACCGGCAACGTGGTCAGCGAGAGCGCCGTGCGCAGCGCCGCCCGCGAACTCGGTCTCGGGCGGGGCCGGATCGCCGACATCACCGTCACCCCGGTCGGCACCGCCTGGACCGACCTGCCCCACCCGCTGCTGCTCACCGACGTCGACGCCCACCTGCGCACCCTGGCGGGCCGCCCACCCGGGCTGATCCGGCCGCGGGTCGCCGCCGAGTCCCTGCACGTGGTGCGGCTCTCCACCGTCGAAGGGGTCCGGTACGACGCGGCCGAGCAGCGGCTGGAGGCCGCGGTCCGCGACGCCGCCGGCACCCCGGCCGCCCTCGTCGCCGACTACCACCCGGCCTGCCCCGGCGCCCTCGACGCACTCGCCGCGGCGCTCGGCACGGGCACGGTCACCCATGTCAGCGCGACCGTCCGGCGCGTCGCGGGCCGCACCGTCCTGGAACCCGTCGCACTCCTCGCCGGCGACGCCGTCGTGGTCCCCGACCTCGCCGCCGGCGCCGACCCCACCGCCCTCACCCCCGCCCCGCCGCCGATGTCCGACCCCCTCGCCGCCGCCCTCGCCGAGGCACTGGCCGTCCTCGCCGCCCTCGCCCACCGCGGCCTGCGCCACCCGGACAACACCGTCCTCACCCGCCTGGACCGCTCCACCACCCAGCTCGACCGCACCGGCCTGGCCACCGCCGCCGCCCTCCTGCGCACCCTCGCCCACGCCCTCCGCACGGACGCCCCGGACGCCGCCCACCACTGGACGGACGCGGCGATCCGCGTCGCCGTCACCGCCGAGGCGCACCAGGAGACGGCCGGCCGCCCCTGAGCGACGCCCCCGCACGGACGCCGGGTACGACGTCCCGCGCCCCCGGCCCCTCCCCCGATCGGGGGAGCGCGGCTTCCCTCCTGACCGGGAGGTGCGCAGGGGGCGCCGTGGTCCAGGATCGGTCAGGCCCGGAGCGACCGGGCCGATCACCGAAGGACAGCGGATGCACACCCTTGGAACGACGGCCGCCCGGCCCGCGGCAGCACACAACACCCCGGCGACGGCGGCCGTGGTGCTGGGCACGCTCGGCCTGCTCACCTCGTTCGCGGTCGTCGGCGGCCTGGCCGGGGCCGCCGGCCTGGTCACGGGCAGCATCGCCCTGCGGGCGTCCGGACGCACCGGCACCGGCCGGGGCCGCGCGATCGTCGGCCTGCTGCTCTCGCTCGCCGCGATCGCGGCGTCCGTCCTGGCCGCCGCCTTCCTCGCCTGGTACGCGAACCACACCCAGGAGTGCTACCGCCCCGACGGCCTCCACCAGTACGTCGACTGCGTCCGCCGCAACCTCTCCGAGCACTGACCGCGCCGGAAACCCCGGCGACCACCGGAACCGCACACACCATCAGAGGAGAAACACCTTGAACTCGACCACGCCGCTTCGGTTCAGCACCCTGCGTCGCAGGACGACCCGCACCGCCGTCGCCGTCGCCATCGGCGCCCTCGCGGTCGGCACGCTCGCCCCGTCCGCCGTCGCCGCCCCGGGGGCCGCCAGGCCGGACGCCCTCCAGCAACGCCTGAACGCCATGGTGGGCCCCGGTCACGCGCCCGGCGCGCTGGCCGCCGTCCGTGACCGGGCCGGCCACACCCGCACCTACGCCGCGGGCGTCGGTGACCTGGCCACCGGCGCGAAGGTGCCCCGGGACGGCCAGGTGCGGATCGGCAGCGTCACCAAGACGTTCGTCTCGGTCGTCGTGCTGCAACTCGTCGGTGAGGGCAGGATCGGCCTCGACGACCCGGTCGAGACCTACCTGCCCGGCCTCCTGCGCGGGCAAGGGGTCGACGGGCGCCACATCACGGTGCGTCAGCTCCTGCAGCACACCAGCGGACTTCCCGACTACGAGGACGACACCAACGACGACATCCTCCAGCGCCACTACCTCTCCCCCCGCGACACCCTGGACATCGCGCTGCGACACGACGCCGCCTTCGCCCCGGGAACGCGTTGGGGGTACAGCAACACCAACTACCTGGTGGCCGGAATGATCGTGGAGAAGGTCACCGGACGCCCCCTCGCCGAGGAGCTCGACAAGCGCGTCATCAAGAGGATCGGGCTGCGCCACACCTACCTCCCCGCCCCCGCCGAGACCACCCTTCGAGGGCCCCACCCCGACGGCTACCACAAGGACGGCCCGGACGGATCGCTGCGCGACGTCACCGAGATCGACCCCTCCGCGGCCTGGGCGGCGGGCGCGATGGTCTCCACCGGCTCCGACCTCACCCGGTTCTTCTCCGAACTCATGACGGAAGGCCGCCTCCTCTCCGGCCCCGAGCTCGCGCAGCTGCGCACCACCGTCCCCACGGGCGCGCCCGGCTACGACTACGGACTGGGGATCATGAGGTCACAGCTGTCCTGCCACAAGACCGCCTGGTGGCACAACGGCAGCATCCCGGGCTACGGGACGTGGAGCGCCACCACCGACGACGGACGCGCCGCCAGCGTCACGATGACCGTCGACCTGACCAGCCAGGCGGACCTGCAGCTGGCCGAGGGCGCCGTCGACGCGGCCCTGTGCGGCTGAACCGGCGCCGGGCCCGGGACCGAGACGGGGACCGGGTCAGGACGGGCAGCTGAGCGACCCGAGCGGCGGGCAGGGGATGACCAGCGTGCTGACGCCGGGGCGCTCGACGAAGGCGCGGGCGGCGGCGGCCCGGCGGCGCTCGGTCTCCAGGGCGTCGGCCCGCCAGGAGTCCCGCCGGGCGCGGCTGTCGTCCCAGTTGTAGGAGACGGCGCTGATGGAGGCGTTGCCGGCGGCGCGGCTGATGTCCGCCTTGGTGAGGGCGCGTTGGAGCACGGTCTGAGTGGCGGCGAGGTCGATCCGGGCGATCAGGACCCCGGGGGTGTTCGGCACCCGGGTCGGCACGGGGGCGTGGGGGAGCACGGAGATCCCGGTGTCGCGGCGGCCGATGTTCTCGGTGGAGGCCCTCGCGGCGTCCCGGGACATGACGGCCATCTCCTGGTGTATCCAGACGAGTTCGTCGAGGTCGGCCAGGGTGATCCGGATCCGCTGGTAGGTCGCACGGAAACGCGGGTCCTGGTGCAGCGGCCGGAGTGCGGCGGCGTGCAGGGCCACGCAGTCGTTGAAGCCGCCCGTCACGGCTGCGTCGAGGTGGAACAGCGCCTGGTCGATCCGGCCGTGCAGGAAGGCCACGGTGGCGAGCCCGCTGTGCCCGGCGCCGACCAGCCAGGCCGCGTCCGGGCCGAGCGCGGTGGCGCGCGCGATGACGTCCTGGAAGCCCGTGACGACGTCGACGGCCGGGGCCGCCGGACTCGTCAGGTTCGCCACCATCAGTTCATGGACGCGGGAGGCGAGCGAGTCGATGGTGTCGGCCATGGGTCTCCTCGGGCAGGGGTGGCGCGCTCGGGCAATCGGGCGCTCGGGCACTCGGTCGGCACGAACGTACGGCATGGGTCCGACAGTTGTCCGGTGCCGGCCGGACGCAGTCCGCCCCGGTCCCGGTGCCAGCCCCGGTGCCGACCCGGCTCCAGGGCCGATGACCGGCCAATGAAAGGCCAACGACCAGCCAATGACCTGCCAATGGTTTCCAAAGTGCTGGTAAAGTTCGTGGCCGCGCCGCGGCGGGGAGACCGCGGCCCTCACCAGGGGGTATCACCGCCGTCCTCCGCCCGTACGTCGCCTGGGAGTCGGCGGCGGCGGGAGTCGACGGCGGGGAGTCGACGGCGCTCCACCGGAAACAGGAGACAGTCCATGGCTGACGAGATGGTTCGTCTGGCTCAGAAGTTCATCAACGCGACGTACAACGACGGCGCCATGCTCGGCATCACGAAGCTGGCGGAAGACGGCCGGACCGGCTGGCCGACGATGTACGCGCTGACCCGCGCGCTCCAGTACGAGATGGGCATCACCGCGCTCTCGAACTCCTTCGGCCCGACCACCCTCTCGACCCTCCAGACCAAGTACCCGAAGCTGGACGGCTCGACCGTCCCATCCGCGAACTTCTGCCGGATCCTCCAGTCCGCCCTGTACTGCAAGGGCTACGACGGCGGCGAGATCGACGGGAAGTACAACGACCGGGTCAGGGCCGCCGTCACCAAGCTCAAGTCCCACATGGGCCTGGACGCGGTGTTCCCGGGCGACGCCCTCGAACCGAAGGTCGTCAAGGGCCTGCTCACCATGGACGCGTACGTGACCGTCGGCGGCGGCACGGACGGCATCCGGGCCATCCAGCGCTGGTTGAACGGCCGGTACGTCAACCGCAAGGACTTCTTCGTCATCCCCTGCGACGGGTACCACTCCCGGGACGTCGCCAGGTCCATGCTGCTGGCGATCCAGTACGAGATCGGGATGGCCGACGGCACCGCGAACGGCGCCTTCGGTCCCGGCACCCAGGCGGGGCTGAAGGCCCACCCGGTCGCGGTCGGCTCCACCGGCACCTGGTCGACGCTGTTCACCGCGGCGATGATCCTCAACAAGCGGGACGTCCCGCTCGGCGACTTCACCGCCGCGGTGCGGAGCGGCGTCGAGGCCTTCCAGTCCTTCGTGGGACTGCCGGTCACCGGTACCGGCGATTTCCGGACCTGGGCCTCGCTGCTGGTCTCCTACGGCGACCAGACCCGCCGGGGCGCAGCCTGCGACGGCGTCACGAGGATCACCCCGCCCCGCGCCCAGGCGCTCAAGGACGCCGGCTACCAGTACATCGGCCGCTACCTCTCCAACCCGTCGACCACCAGCCTGCCGGAGAAGCAGATCCAGCCGGGCGAACTGGCCACCATCAAGGAGTACGGCCTGCGCTGCTTCCCGATCTACCAGACGTGGAGCCGGTCGGCGGAGTACTTCAGCTACCCCCGCGGCACCAGCGACGCGTTCAGCGCGATCGAGTGGGCGCGCATCCACGGCTTCAAGCCCGGCACCACGATCTACTTCGCCGTCGACTACGACGCCATGGACGGCGAGGTCACCAGCGTCGTCCTCCCGCACTTCCGCGGCATCCACCACACGATCAGCGAGAACTCCTTCTACCGGGTGGGCGTCTACGGGCCGCGCAACGTCTGCCAGCGGGTCGCGGACGCGGGCTACGCGCAGACCAGCTTCGTCTCCGACATGTCGAGCGGGTTCTCCGGCAACCTCGGCTACCCGATGCCGAGCAACTGGGCGTTCGACCAGATCTCGACCATCACCGTCGGCTCGGGCACGGGCGCCATCGAGATCGACAACAACATCGCCTCCGGCCGGGACACCGGCCAGGGCGACTTCGACCCGGGCACCGCCACCGTCGCCGGGCTCGACGTCGACCTCAACAAGACCGCCCACCGCGACGCCATGCTCCGCGACGTGCAGAGCTACCTCACCTCGATCGGCGTCCCGGAGACCGGCGGCTCCGGCTGGACCGACTCCGACTGGGCCACCCTCGGCGGCACCTCCACCACCAAGGCCTTCGACATGGTGGTCAGCGCGGACTGGCTGTTCACCTCGCTGGCCCGCGACCTGAAGCTGCGCAAGGCCCTGATCCAGACCCCCGTGCTGTGGGAACTGCGCAAGCTGAACCCGCTCGACGCGGTCGCCGACGCCGCCGTGCGCAACGGGATCACCGAGGACTGCAGCACCGGCTGGGGCCAGATCTTCGCCCGGGTGGCCATCGCCGCCCGCAACTACTGCCTCAAGGAAGGCCTGATCAACGGATCCCCGCTGGCCGAACCCAACCTGCGGGAGGTCTGGGACAACCTCCAGGACCCCTTCTACAACATCCGGTCGGTCGCCTACCTGACGGTCTACAACGCCCACCAGCTCAAGATCGCCCGCCCGAGCCTGACCACCGGCCAGGCCGACACCCAGGCCCTGCTGGCCCGGTACAACGGCCTCGGCGAGGACGCGCAGCAGTACGGCCGCGAGCTGATCGGCCTGTACAACGTGCTGGAGAGCTACAACGCGCTGTCGCGCAGCGCCGCGTGAGCACCCCCATGAGCACCCTTCCGGGCGCCCGCGGCTACTCGCCGACCGCCGTCGTCCTGAACCTCCTGCTGGGGCTGCCCGGCGTCGTACCGGTCTGGCTGCTCTACCAGTTCGCCGTCAACTGGCCGCTCGCCGCGCTCGGTTGGACCGACCGCGAGCCGACGGACAACGACGGCATCCTGCCGTGGCTGCTGCTGCCCGGACCGGTGGTGCTCGGCTCCGGCGCGCTGTGGTGGCTCGCCAACCGGGCCGTACGGCGGCGCACGGCCCCGGGCGGCTCCCGCGCGGGGTACTGGCTGACGAGCGTCCTGCTGACCCTGGTGCCCACCCTCGTGCTGATCATCGTTCTGTAGGAGACATAGGAATGGAAGACGTGCAGCTCGGAATCACCCGGACCACCCGGATCACCCGGCGGACCGCGGTCAGGGGCGCCGCCGTCATCGGCACGGCCGCCGCCGCGGCCGTCCTGCTCCCGGGAACCGCCTCGGCGGACGTCCCCGCCTCCCCCGGAACCCGCGAACGGGAACCGGAACGGGACCTGCCGACCAGCGCCAACGGCTGGACCCTGGAGAAGGAGGCCAACCACGTCTCCACCGTCTGGACCCGCCAGGTGGCGGGCACCGGACTCGCGGTCGACATCCGGATCGGCGACGTGGAGGAGATCCTCGTCCACGTCATCCGGCGGTTCCACTACGAGGTGGAGGAACTCCCCAGCGGCGACCTGCTCGGCTGGCAGGAGATCGGCGGCCTGCGCAAGGCCCTGCCGGAGTCGAACCTCGCCTCCGGCACGGCGGTGCGCATCCGCCCCGGCGCCTCGGCGAAGGGCGGCTTCTTCGCCCACCAGGAGCTGGTGCTGCGGGACATCCTCGCCGAGTGCCGGGGCGTCGTGCGCTGGGGCGGCGACGACGACGAGGTCGACGAATCGCTCTTCTACATCGCGCCCGGCCCCAAGGACCGCCGGGTCACCCGACTCGCCGACGAACTCCGCGGCTGGGCCGCCCGCCCCGGCGAGGGCGCGGGCACCCCGGTGGACGTCCAGTCCCCGCGCCGCCGCACCGAAGCGACGAACCTCGCCCGCACCCAACGCAGCTCCTGACCCTCCCGGCCCCGACCCCCGGCCCGGAGACTGCCCCCGGTGCCGCCGTGATCCTTCGCGGACGGTCACCG